>JBDSKY010000376.1:0-8686 GCA_039916675.1 Bdellovibrionia bacterium | reverse complement strand
TGCGAGGCGCATATCCCCATTTTTTTCTCCCGCTTTCCGAGAGTAAAACCCGGGGTACCCTTCTCCACTATAAAGGCTGAAATTCCTCCAGGCCCGGGTTCGCCTGTTCTTGCCATCAGTATAATGGTTTCTGCAATATCCCCCTGCGTAGTCCAAAGCTTGGTGCCATTTACAATATAATGGTCATCCTGCTTTTTTGCCACCGTACGCAAACTCCCAGCATCCGAGCCTGAAAAGGCTTCCGATAAACTAAAAGCTCCGATAGCCTTGCCGTTGGCGAGGGAAGGAATATATTTCTTTTTTTGCAGTTCGTTACCAAATTCAGCCAAAATAAGCTGCGTGAGACCAGTTACGGAGACGCTAATCGAATAAGCTAAATTTCCACCCGCTATTTCCTCTAAAGCGACTACATAGTCGAGATAACCTAGGCCTGCTCCGCCATAAACTTCAGGTAGAGGGATACTCGTCAATCCCAACTCTCCTAATTTCTCGATTAACTCGGGGCGAAAATGCTCATCTCTTTCATCCTCTTCAATGAGGTGAAGTAATTCTTTTTGCACAAATTTTCGCGCGAGAGTACGCAGCTCTTTTTGGACCGAGGTAGTTTCAAAATTCATATTTCATATTAGGTATCAGAACTCTTATCCGTCTACAACTTCTGAACCTAGCATTGCCCGCGCTATAATAACGCGAAGGATTTCGTTAGTGCCTGCGCCAATTTCAATGAGCTTCGCATCTCTCATGTACCGCTCTACAGGAAATTCTCGGGTATAACCGTAACCCCCTAATATTTGAATAGCATCCAAACTTACTTGGGTAGCCATCTGCGCTGATTGAAGCTTGGCTTTCGCCGCAAGCATGGACGCGTCCCGTCCTGAAAGTAACCCGAGATCCCACATCTTGGCTGCATCATAAGTAATGCACCGACATGCTTCATACCATGCCGCAGCTTCTGCTAAACGTTCCTGGATTTGTTGAAACCCACCGATTGCTTTTCCAAAAGCCTTTCTTTCCTGAGAATATCTTGCGGCCACTTCTATAGCCGAGCGGGCAATCCCAAGCGAAATTCCGGAAATCGTGATCCTTTCCAGATCCAGATTGCGCATCATCATTTTGATGCTGCTACCTTCTTCTCCAACACGATTTTGGGCGCTTAATTTACAATCGACGAAAACTAGCTCACCCGTTGGAGAAGCCTTCATCCCCATTTTTGAAAACTTTTTACCTGTGGAAAACCCCGATGTGCTGCGCTCTATAATAAAGGAGGAAATATCTTTTCGACCTTCTCCCGTTTTAGCATAGCAATAAAATACATCGCCTATTGGGCCATTCGTGATCCAAGTCTTGGTCCCATTTAAAACGTAATCCCCACCGTGACGCACTGCCTTGGTCTTCATTCCCAAAGCATCTGAGCCGGCCTCGGGTTCAGACATCCCCATACCTCCTAACCATTCCCCACTAATGAGTTTGGGCAAATACTTTTTCTTTTGTTCTGAATTGCCGTTGGTAGAGATTTGGTTCACACAAAGAATTGAATGCGCGAGGTAAGATAAAGTCGTAGATGCATCTACGGCAGCCATTTCTTCCATCGCGATAGTGGCTCCTACTGCGTCGCCACCGGCCCCACCCTCTTCTTCAGATACTGTAATACCTAAAAGTCCCAGATTCCCGAGCTGGTGGAAAGCTTCTCGGTTGAAACCTTCCTCATAATCCAATTTTTCAATTTTAGGAGCCAGCTCCTTCTTTGAAAAATCACGAACCGTCTCGACTAACATTCGATGCTCATCAGAAAAAAACCACATAGGGGTGACTCCTTTTAATCAACGTGCCATACTTGATAACATGTTGAGCAGCAACGTCAATCCACACCCGCTTTTGCTCATTGTTAATTATTGGGAAATCCGCCCCCCCTTGATTGGCGTGCGTCTGGATGAACTACTCAAACGGGGCATCACGCAAATTTGCACTTTTATCCCTTGGCAATCTGCGGAATCAGACATCTCACACTCATTAACCCGCTTCTTGCAATCGTTGTCTGATCGAAGAATGACTGTATATTTGATTCTCAGCCCTGAAGTCGGGGTCCATTATCCTAATTCTGGCCTCCCTAAAGATGTCATTTCCAGAAAAGAAAATATGGCCCAGCATTTTCAATCCGGGGCGATCCCCATGAATCTCCCCCCTAGCTCTTTTACCTTGCCAAGTTTTTATGCCCCGGAATTTAGTAAGCGGTACTATAGCTTTCTTACCCGCTTAGACAGCCTCCTTGCAGATCTAGAACGAACACAACCAGACTTACTCAAAGGAGTAACTGCTGTGCTAACAGGGAGCTTCTGGAAATACTATCGCTCTGCTGCGGCTTCCGCTCAATCTCCTTTTGGAGGCTGTGCCGGTGATTATTCGAGTCACGCGGCGGTTGTTTATCGCCAGAGGTCTGAGTTGTTTTTTACTCAACGCGAATTTACCGACCCGAGCGCTGCTGCCACTAATCGTTGGAAGACGCGCTCCATGGAAGAAGTTAATAGACGTTGGTTTTATCAACAATCCGAAGATGTATTTCGGAGTCGCTCCTGCCAAGTCATTCGAAAAAAATCTCTGGATTTGAAGGTCGCTGAAATAGAATTATTTACTCCTGAAGCCGATCCGAGCATGACCTACAGCGGTTTTTTACAAATGCTTGCGGGAGCCAGCCCAGATTTTGGACGACTATCGACGCTTATTGAAGAAACGGGTGCCAGAGCATCCTCAGCGTCTGCAACCCGTGCCACCCCTTATGTTCACTGGACTTCCATGGGTACCTTTCGAGCATTGAGCGACTCCCAGAAGCAGTTCTTGATTTTAAAATCATTACTCTTACATGGCGGACAATCTGGCGGAATAGCCATGGACGAAATGGAATGGCTCTCACTCTCCTCCTCTTTCCGATTAAGGGTTGAGGCTCTTGCCCGCTCTTTTATCCAGGGAGATCTTCTCTTCAGAAATCGGGCGCTTTATTTGGTACCTCACCTTTGGTCCAACTACGGCCCACTCTGGGAAGGATTTTTCCATCGCGTAGGCCCTGGCATGACTATGGTGGCCTCTTTGGATTTAATCCTGAAGGATCGATTTTCGAATCTTCTAATTGTTGATCCATCAGTAATTCTCACCAAAGACACACTTAAAAAATTGTTTGCCTGGGCCACACCAGGACGGATTCTTGTACTCCCTAGAAGTAAACTCTATACGGAAGCAGCTAGAACGGAACTTGAACTAGCCTTAAGCAAAAATAAGAAGATTGAAATTGAATACGGCCTTACCTACAATTTGCACTCACTCGGGGACGGTAAGCTGATAGTTTATGAAGTCCCTAGTCTTGCGACCGTCTCTAGCGAAGCTGCCACGTCCCTTCAGACTTTTATTAATTCCATTGTAGCGGTTTCCGAAATCGAATCCTTCTGTAGATTGAGTGACAGCCGACTGACAGTAGTCCCTTTCGAAAGAAAGCAGGGTGGATTAGCACTTTTTGTTTTAAATGGGACACGAAGAAAAGTAGCCGCTGATATCATCTTTCCTACTGAAGTACAGATTGCTGACCTCGGTGGAATACTTTCAGGAAACGATAAAGGATTAGGAATGCCCGATGAGAGTTCGTCAAATAAGAATGCAGCAGCCGACAAAGTTGCTGTTGCGAATCGATTCTCTCTAGATGTCCCCCCTCATGGAATCCTTTCTTTCACCATCGAGGGCACGAGCTATGCGGAGATGAGAGAACGAAAATTGGCAGCCTTAATTTCTGGAAGCACACGAGAGAATGTTCTAACCGCTGCTAGTTCGGAGCTACCAGGCTTCAGTGCCAATGAAGGTTTGGAGGAATTGTGGAACTAAATTACGACTGGCGTAATTTCCAATCCTTCTTTTTTGTAAGAAAGGACAAACCGCAACTTGAAATTTCTGGGACCATCAATCTCATTATAGATCAAAAAACCGTGGTTTCCGCCTTTTCGGACGGGGAGGAGCTTTCCGAATGGTTTGGCTCTCCCTATGATGATGTATTAAAAGCATTTCCTCACCGTGAAGTGATCATCTACGATCAGAAAAAAGTCGACAACTGGATGGTCGATGCAACTCACCTTCCCCATGCCTATGATCAGATTCAATTTTTACGAACGCATGCCAAACCTCAATTCATTACCGGCAATCGCGTTAAAAAAGATCTATCTCCCAGCTCAAATCACTTCCTTCTAAAAGCAATCCAGAGCTGGTGGCAAAAACTCCTTCCTTCCTCTTACGGCATTTTTATCCGCCTAGACGGTGTCCATGGACGATCCATCTTGATTGTTATTAAACGAGGTCGGCTGGATTCATTTCAAGTTCCCGACCTCTCAGGAATGATTCCCGAAAGGCGTAAACACCCAACAGATGTTTCTAGACACCTTTCCGAAAACTACTTGGTACCGGTACAAGGACTTTTCCTGACCACCGAGGAGTGGCTGCAGTGGTCGATTTCTTCTAACCCTTGGCCTAAAATCTTGAAATCATTGAGGTCGGGGAAAAATAAACTAAATCCCTATAGCTGGGGAGTCCTTTTTCTCATAGCTTGCCGATCCTATTTTGGGATCTAATTCAACTTCCTTCCAACCCCACGTTGGAACGTTCGTCGGACTTGCAATTTTTCATTAAAACCGTTAAAAGACTGACCAGAATGATCTATTTTCAATCACTCACTCGAGAAGAGCTAGCCAATTTAATCAAACCCCTCAGCCGAGTGAAACGCAAACCCGGCTTGAGTGAACTTGATATCGAAAAACAGCTTGAAAAACAGGCCACTTACAGAGCCAAACAAGTGTTTCAGTGGGTCTACCAGCGGTTCGTTACGGATTGGGATCAGATGACTGATCAATCCAAGGATCTTCGTGCGTGGTTGAAAGAAAACGTAGAAATCTATCGACTTAAAGAAAGCCAAAGCCACCAAGCCTTGGATGGAACTCACAAGTTCTTATGGAGTCTAGGTGACTCAAAAACCATCGAAAGCGTAATTATTCCAGCCGCCTTGCAGGAACGTAAAGGCGAATTCGCCGAAGCAGACGACTCGGAAGAACCAGAAGACGATACCGAGCGTTTTTCAGGAAAAGCTGTTTCCGACAATATAGCTTCCCAGCGTTGGACTCGTTTGACAGCATGTATCTCCAGTCAAGTAGGGTGCGCAATGGCTTGCAAATTCTGCCTTACGGGAGTGCAGGGCTTGGATCGCCACCTTCAAACCCATGAAATCGTGACCCAGGTTTTCGAACTTCGGAAGCTAGCGCCAATCACCAATATTGTCTTTATGGGAATGGGCGAACCCCTCCACAATTTAGAAAATACCATTCGTGCCTGCCAGATCTTGCTAGATGAATTTGGTTTAAACTTCTCCAAACGTAAAGTCACCGTCAGCACCAGTGGCCTCGTCACCGGCATTGAAGAACTTGGCAAAAGAGTTGATGTTTCGCTCGCTATTTCACTCAATGGAACAACTGACGAGCAACGAACCCAAATCATGCCCGTGAATAAAAAATGGAATATCGAGCAGCTGCTTCAAGCTTGCCGTAATTATCCGCTCGGTAGCCATCGTCGAATTACTTTCGAATACGTACTTCTTAAAGGACATAACGATACTTTAGAGGATGCCGCCCGATTAATTCAATTGACCCGAGGCATTCCAAGCAAAATTAATTTAATTCCGTTTAATGAACACTCAGGTTCAGAATTCAAACGTCCCACCGATGACACTGTGCGGGCCTTTCAAAAATATTTGTTAGATCGCAAAGTAACGGCCACCGTGCGAATTTCCCGAGGTAGAGATATTTCTGCAGCGTGCGGCCAACTGCGGAGTATTTTTGGTACGGCACGTGGAACCGAGAAACATAAGGATTGGCGACCAGCGGCAACGCAATAGGAACTATGTATTGACAAAAGTGCCCCTATTTGTTCCATATGCATACCATGAATGATTTTTCTCCGTTCGGAATACCCGGTTTTGATCCCAGTAAAATGGACCCTAAAGTCCTGATGGAACTCTCGCAGCTCATTCAGAAGCTGCCAGCTGAGCAGCTCAGCCGAATGCAAACGCTGATGCATAACACCATGGCTGGTTATGACATGAAGAAGGAAATGGAAGAGTTTGAAAAAGGACTTCCGCCCGACTTCCGTGAAAAAATTATTAAGATATTAGGGCCGAGTGTCACTCCCTCAGCCTCGCCTTATTCTGAAATTCAAGGAATGAAAGATAACGTCATTGACATTTCTCCCAGCTCTGCAGAATCCACAACTTCCGAATCTTCTGTAGAAATGGATCTTCGTCAAGCCAGATTAACGATCCTCAAGGCTGTGGCCAGCGGCAGCATGCAGCCTGAAGAAGCTGAAAAACTTCTTTTCAATACCTAAAGGTTCGATAATGGAACATCGTAAGATCCAAGGAATTCACTTCATACGCGTCAAAGGTGATCTTGCTGAAAGAATGCGTGCGCATGTAATTCTGTTGAGAAACGAAGTTCGTTTTGGAGCACTTCAAGCCCTCGCAAAAAAAAATGAATGGCTGATTCGCAAAGGACCCGGTCTTTTACAATCTCCCGTTATTCAAGATCTCGTATTATCTCTTTATAAAAAAGGTCTCATGCCTTATTTGGGTTCAAGATTGGATCGCAACGTGGTCGAAGCTATGAAAATAGCCTCCTCAGAAGCAGGTCTCTCTTTCGAAGACACTCGGGAAAGCCTGTTTCAGGCGGACGCGATGATGATTTTAGCTAGAACCTCCGTTATGAGGTATCTTCTACCCGAGTGGATTGCCCAAAACGGTTTACCCGGATGCACAAGCGCTGTTGTTCTAAATGACTGGACACAGAATGGAAAAATGTTGGCCTGTCGTAACCTCGACTATCCAATCGTGGGCCCCTGGGAACGCAATCCCACCGTCATTTTTAATGAGCCTTCTGAAAAAGGGGAAATACCGCACATCACCCTAACGACCGCAGGTGTTCACTTTGCCGGAGTGACAGCAATGAACCAAGAGGGACTTACCTTCTTTGCCCATGCTCATTTTGGACGAAGAGTCTCATTAACGGGTAATCCTGTGGTCATGATTGGTGACAAAGTCATTCGTCAGGCCAAGACTCTCGACCAAGCCATAGATATCGTAAGAAAAAATTTACCTTACACCAACTGGGCTTTTGTCGTCTCCAGCGCGAAGGACAAACAGGCCGTAGTTATCGAAGCCACGCCTCGCACTATTAGGGTCAGAAGCGCGGAAGATGGATATCTTGCACATACGAACTATTTTCATAATCCAGAGCTTCAAAAAGAGGAGGCTTTGCTTTCAGGAGGATACCGGGAAGACCTCGAAGGCAGATTTTGTAGAATGGAGCAGTTGTTAAGACCTTTAAGAGGCCAAATGCTGCCCGCTCACATGTCCTCTGCTTTAGGAGATCATGTTGATTATTACTCAGGTACCGAAAGAGTATTTAGTAATACACTTAGCGTCATAACTACCGTTAAATCCGCAGTTTTCGAACCGGAAAACCTTAAATTCTGGATGGCATCTCGCTTAGAATCTCCCGTAGCACTGGGGAATTTTATAGAAGTCGATACCAATAGATTTTGGAAAACTACTCAAGAAGAGTACGAAAGCTCGATGGAGACCCTTCCCGGCTATCAGCCGAAGAACCCACGCCTTATTCCAGCTATCCAGCAATACCGAGAGGCCTACCTCAGTTTTCATATGAGTAGGGGTGAACCCGGATACGAGGAAAAATCATTGGCAGCTCTTCAGCAGGCCGTTGCCATTCTTCCTGAGGACGAACACTTAGCTATTCAGGCCGGACTTCTCGCCTTTAAAATAAAGAAATTCGATGTTGCTTATAAGTCTTTGAATTCCACAGTGGCTGGAAACCTCACTCCCCATGCGGCCGCTGTGAGAGACTTGTTCTTAGCAAGGTGCTTAGACCTGCTCGGAAAAAGAGAAGAGGCCTTGGTCATCTATAGGAAAAATTCATCGAATCACGAACCTAAGCTGGCCCGCGCCTTCAAGAAAGCGATCCGCAGACCTTATAAGCAAAGCGAAATCAAAAGCATCGTAGTAGACCTTCATTTTCCGGACGCTTTTGAATATTAATTTTTCAATACGCCCCCGGCTTAAATTTTTAGACTCGGCGCAAGAATTTGCAAGAAAAAGAGGCAAAGGAGTAGGACATGTTAATCCTCTCAAGCCCCCAGTTTCATGATGGCGACCAGATTCCTGTGCGATACACAGGGCTAGGTCAAAACGTCTCACCGCCACTTCGCTGGTCGGGAATCCCCAAAAACACTGTCGATCTGGCACTAATTTGCGATGATCCGGACGCTCCAGGGCCTGAAGCGTGGGTCCATTGGGTCATTTACAGTTTATCACCCATAGCAACAAGCGGGCTGGCAGAAGGAGTTCCCACCAAGCCCCTGGTTGTTCACCCCGTTTCGGCAGCGCAGGGAATAAACTCATTTGAGAAATATGGATATGGAGGCCCACTGCCGCCTCCTGGCCATGGAGCGCATCGTTACTTTTTTAAGCTCTATGCCCTCGACTTTAAACTCCCCTTGAAACCCGGCTTAACTAAAACAGAATTACTTGAAAAAATGGCCAACCACATAGTGGCCGATACCCAGCTCATGGGAAGGTTCGAACAACATTATAAGCCAC
>JBDSKY010000375.1:0-3610 GCA_039916675.1 Bdellovibrionia bacterium | reverse complement strand
ATAGCGATACTAGGTTGGCATGAAAAATTCTAAAGTACTTAAAGTCGGGAAAGTTAAAACAAAAACAGCAAGTCGCGGTCGGCCCAAGGGTGAATCGAAAGATACACGAAGCTTTGGCGCATTAGGTGATTTGCTTCGTAAAGCTCGCTTGGAAAAGAAACTCGGCTTAGCCGATGTAGCTGTAAAATGTGGCTGCTCTGTTCAGTTCATTTCAAATATTGAACACGGACGAGCACCTTTGCCATGGGAAAAGTCAGAAGCTCTAGCTAAGGTTTTGGGCATTTCAGACGAATCTATCCGAACTGCAAATTTAGGGATGAGAGCCGATTTCAAATCTTTCGTTCAAGAATCACAGTCAGCAATGGGCGGCAAGCGTCTGTCTAAGCCTTTGGCTGTTAAGCAATTGGCCGATGCCGCTAATGCAGTTGCTATTGCAAGCCAAGATGCTGATCTACAGAAAGTATTGCAATCTTATCAGAGTGCCAACATTTCTACCCGCAAGGCTTTCGTTAAGAACGCATTAAGCCTTTTGTCTTCTTCTGAAGATTAAAAATTTCGACTTACTTTAAGACGGAGTGAGACATGGATGTCTTGCTTTTGCTCAAATATTTTAAAGCCTTAGCGCTCCAAGCAATATAAATATGCAATTCCATTCTGAAAGGTGCGGTAATCGAGCTTTGTAAATTTCCCCGTTGAACGAGCTATATTGAGGAAATCTTCTCCACACGGGAAAGTAGACGACGAAGTTTGTAAATAGCGGTATGCTTGAGATTGGCCGCTAATCCATCCTCCGAGCCGAGGTAGCACTGAATTGGAATAAAATCCAAAAAGGTTAGCCATAAGTGTGGATTTAGGCTGTCCAAATTCCAAGACTAAAACCCGCCCTCCCGGCTTTACAACTCTGCCGAGCTCATTAAGGGCTTGGGTTGTGTCTTTGATATTTCTGATACCGAAAGAAATACTCGCAATATCAAATTTGGAGTTCTCGAAGGGGAGTTTCATTGCGTCTGCTACCACAAAAGATGCTTTTGAGCCTTGTTGGGTCGCTTTTGCACGTGCTATTTCCAACATAGGTTCACAGAAATCACTACCTACGACAGAGCCTTGGCCTCGAAGTACAGCTTCAAAACGAAAGGCTAAATCACCGGTACCAGTAGCGCAGTCCAAAATATTATCTCCAGGTTTTGCACCACTTTTGCGAACCAATGCATTTTTCCAAAGGTGATGAATCCCCATTGAAAGTACCGTGTTGGCGAGGTCATACTTACCTGCAATAGCTCCAAACATGTTCTGGATTGAGTTAGGGTTTTGTGGGGTTAGTTGATCCATTGTGACATCTTTCTGCTCGTATGTTCTGGGATTTCCAAAGTCGGGCCTTCCACTGCTTCCAAGACCCTTGCGAGTTTAGGAACCATTTTGGCGAAATCATCCAAAGTCAATGCCTGAGCCCCATCGGATAAGGCTTTTTCAGGTTCGGGATGGACCTCTACCATTACTCCATCTGCTCCTGCAGCGGCAGCGGCCCAACACATAGGTGAGACTAATTCTCTCACGCCTGTACCGTGGCTTGGGTCCACTATTACCGGTAGACCTGATCGCTTTTGCAAATAGGGGACTGCAGATAAATCTAAAGTATTTCGAGTCGCCGTTTCAAAAGTCCGAATACCGCGTTCGCAAAGGATTACCTGGCTGTTGCCTTCTTTAATAATGTACTCGGAAGCCGCTAAAAATTCGTCCAAGTAAGCAGCAAGTCCTCTTTTGAGTAAAACAGGGCGACGAAGTTTTCCAAGCTCCTTTAATAATTCGTAATTGTGCATATTGCGGGCGCCAACTTGAAAAACATCCACTACGTCAGCTAGCAGATTGATTTGTCTGGGATCAGTAATTTCACTAATGAATGGAAGCCCTACGTCTTTTTTTACCTGTTGGACTATCGCCAGGGCTTCTGGACCCAATCCTTGAAAAGTATCGGACCGAGTTCTCATTTTAAAAATTCCACCTCGCAATGCGGTTGCGCCTAGCCGTTTGACTTCAGTGGCTACTTTGTGAAAGATTTCAAACGATTCTATAGAGCAAGGACCTGCAATTAGGGAAAAACGCCGTAATGAGGGTTTAGTAGGAATACGATCATTTACTTCTGAAAAAGGCATAGGGATCTTATCCATTCAATTCTCGGAATTGTAAACTGGAACTTAGTAGTGTAGCAGTTTGATCATAGGATACACATGTGAAACCTCTAAGACCGCATATCAATGAACTCTTGCAATCTGGGTGCATTCTTTCTTCGGGAAGTAATGAATTTTGGGTAGGGTGGGGGAAAAGCATAAAAGGGAGCCGTCCAGCTGTCGGCCTATCTTCTGGCGAAATAAGTCTTTATACACCGGATTTTTTCTTAAAAGATCCGGGGCCTTGGAGTATATTCCCTTGTTCCTGCAAATTAACCCGTGCAGAGCTGAGCACTCTATTGTCAGGGGCGCCTAAGTGTCCGGATTTATCGATCGAGTGGAAAGAAGCCGAGTTGCAGGAATTTCGCCTGGCTTTTCTTGATCTCCAGCAAAAGTTTGAGGGAGGCACTCTTAGAAAGGCCGTGCCCATCGTTATTGAGGAAGGAGAGCTTCGGGATACTCAAAATCCTTCCGACCCCATCTTGTCTGACTCAGTTTTAAAATATCGGGCCCAACTTCTTTTTCACTTATTGCGTTCAACTCAAGATTTTCCACTTTATATCTATGGAGTTTGGGATCAGGGAGAAGGGATCCTAGGAGCCACGCCAGAGATATTGTTTGAACAAACAGAGCCAAGACGTTTGAGCACGGTAGCAATCGCTGGAACTCGAAGTCGAACACCGCTGGGATCGCATCCGCCTTCCCTGATAGATGATCCTAAAGAGTTGGAAGAGCACCGGATCGTAATTGAAGGAATTTGTAATTCTTTGACCGAGCTTGGCGACGTGAAAGTCGGAACAACACGGGAATTGGAACTTCCTACTCTGGTTCATTTGAGAACACCTGTGACATTGACCTTTCGGGATTCTGAGTTCAACTTCGAAACCGTTGCGCGGAGACTCCATCCTACGCCAGCTTTAGGTGCCTTTCCAAAGGAACCGGGGCGGGTTTGGTTAGAAAATTATCCACTCAACCGGAATCGCAAACGTTTTGGTGCCCCCTTTGGTGCAACTTGGGGCACCGGAGAAAGCCTATGCGTAGTGGCAATTAGAAATATTCAGTGGCAGGGTGCCAAGTATATGATTGGAGCGGGCTGTGGTGTGGTTCCCGCAAGCCAATTGGAAAAAGAGTGTGATGAACTTCGTGCAAAAATTCGTTCAGTAAAAAAGAGCTTCGTTATTTTATGAAGCCTAGGAATGTGAATTTAGAATTGGCCTCAGCTCTTCTTGGAGCCTTAAATGAAAAAGGTGTTCAGGATTTTTGCGTTTGCCCTGGGGCTAGAAACGCTCCTCTCATTGCCCTCCTGCGAGAGCATTCTCAGACGGACTATCATTGCCGTGTCTTTTATTTCTTTGATGAGAGGGCCGCCGCGTTTTTTGCGCTAGGAAGGATTCGTAGTACTGGACGCCCAGTAGCGGTTATTACGACTTCAGGGACTGCGGCAG
>JBDSKY010000374.1:0-2544 GCA_039916675.1 Bdellovibrionia bacterium | reverse complement strand
CCTCCTTCGAACACTATCGGCTGAATTCGTTTACCCAATTTATTTGCGGCTTGTAGCACTACTTCGTTAAAATGTTTAAATCCCTCGATTAAAGGCTCATGAAGCAGATCTTTTTCCCAACTCTCTACCAAATCTCTACTAATTCCCGATTCTCGCGCCGTTTTAAGAAGCCCTGTTAACACGGGTTCAAGAAGGCTATAACTTTTCACTCCAGTATGAAGCGTGTCGCCCAATATAGGCTGGAGTTCGAGGAGAGCCTGGCTAAACTCTTTACGAACGGAATCAATAATAGAACTTAAAACTAACCGGTGAGGCGGTGTAAGTTGCATATTCTGCGCTATCTGAGAAACCTCTGCTTCCTGGCGATGTGCCAGCTCCCTCAAGCTTTGGAATTGAAAAAGTGCAGCCCCACCCTTAATCGTATGAAGTCCACGAGTCAGTTCCGCAACTAAGAGAGGTGACTGCTGCTGATTCAATATTTCTAACTCGCCTATAATTTGATTTAATTCTCTGATGAAACTCAGAAATTGATCCTTGTTTTCCATAATCAACAGAATTCGTCGCGAACGAGACTTTTCGATTTCTGCTGTTTCCTGAGCTTGAATTTCGGCAGTTCGATCGGTTGCAATCACAATTGCCAACTTTACTTTACCCTCATCGTCGCGAATAGGCCGATAACTAAGTTCGACGATTAGACCTTCAGAGTGGGGATAATAATTTATGCCTAACGGAGCAATACTTTCGAAAGGAAGAGGCTCCAGGAACAATGCATTCACCCAATCATAAATACCGCCCTTTAGATCCGCACGCAAATATTCCCCCAGATTTTTCCCTTCAGGGGAGCCTTCTAACAATTGGAGACACGCCTTGGAATGGATAGGAAGGCACTTCCCGTCAGCCTGAAATAGGAAGAACCCCTGACCCAAACTATCGAGCATAGCCTCCGTCTTCTGGTTGGCCTCTTTAAGTTCGCTGGTCCTATCTTTAACTTTAGTTTCCAAATTTTTAGAATAGTCTTCCAGGCTTTCCCGACTGTTTCGAATCTCTGCGATCATGTTTTTAAAAATACTCGCCAGAGTCCCAATCTCATCATTAGAAGTGACCACAAGGGAAGGATTCAAATTGCCCTTCATTACTTCTTTAGCCGCAGAAGAAAGGTCTTTAACCGGACGGGAAAGAGTTCTACCCAGAAAAAACCCCATAATCAAAGTAAGAGCGAATCCTGCTGCTCCAGCAGTCGCGAGAATGTTCAGGAGACCTTTCTTTGCGGCAGAGACCTCCTGACTAGCCTCGTAATTTACCTTTATTACTCCTGTAATATCCCCCTTTTCCGTTTCAATCGGCGCAAAACCCGAAATCCACATTCCCCCGTCTTGCAAATAGATCGGAGTAAATACGGGCAGCCCTTCCTTTAAAACTCGGGCGATCCAAGGATCTAGGGGGAGATGCTTGATTCCACTCTCTTCATTGCTAGTCACTAGGGCAATCATCTCTGCCGGATTTAAGGGATCTTTGATAAAAGTTTGAACATCGGCGGTCAGTTCGTTTTGCCTTTGGGAATTCAGAAGAAATTGCTGAATCTGTTTAAACTCGGGCAAGGCCTCAATGTTTTTGGGGCTCTTTAAATAGGTCGTGATTATTTTCTGATATTTCTCGCCTGGGACAGTCAATGCGATCCCGCGAGCCGAGTAGTCCAGTCTTTTCCCGACCAGCGGCTCAATGTTAGAACTTAATATTCGAAGATAACTAAGGGCTCCAACGATACTTAAAGAGACAAAAACCAAAAGCGCAGACAAAACTGTAAATTTAACCTGGAAAGAAATAAACCGTATTTTTGAAAAATGTTTCGCCTCCAAGTTTACTTGCTTGGGACTCGACATTTGATTTAGAGATTGATCTACCATAGGTACTTTAAAATTTAGCCGTAAAATCTACCCAGGCATTGGGCATTCGTTCAACAAGAAATGTTTCTGCTTTTTTATCCCAGCCCAAGCTAATACAAATTCCGACCACCACCAGCATGACCCCAAATACTTTCTTTGATACTGTGACGGCCTTCGTAATCTTATCTCTATTGCACTTGATCCATCCCTGTGCTCCATAACTTACTGCTAAGAGTGGGACAACAGCTCCCAGTGCAAAACATAGCATCATAATTCCACTGGCAAGCCCGCCGCCTTCACTTGAAGCCAGGGCTATTGCAGATCCAAGCGTAGGACCACTACAAGGTGACCAGACGGCACCCAGTAAAAGGCCGGCAAAAAAATAACCAAATGCTCCCTTTTTCTGATTCCTCAGTAAGGTCCCATCTGCCTTATCTGCCAAAGGACTCAAAACTCCGGCCAATTTCTCTTGTAACATTGGAATTAGGAGAGCCAAACCTGCGCACACTAACCCGACTCCCGCAATTGCGCGGATAGTGCTGCTTTCCAAACCCAATAAAGAGCCAAACGCCGCAATGCTCCAGCCAATGGTGACAAATGAAATGATTAGTCCTCCACAGAGAGAGAGTGGATACAAGATATTCTCCTGAAGCGCCCCCCC
>JBDSKY010000373.1:0-5776 GCA_039916675.1 Bdellovibrionia bacterium | reverse complement strand
GCTGCCTCGTTTCAAAGAGGATATCGCTGCTAATAATATAAAATTCTTTGTGGTGCTCGGTGATCTTACAGAGGATGGAACCAGCGAAGAATATAGGGTGGTTAAATCCGCCTTAGAGGGTGTGGGAATTCCCTACTACGCGACTATTGGCAATCATGATCTCTTTCAAGATTCTTCGGCTGGGGGATGGGGAACTTGGAAAAGTACTTTTGGGCCGGCAACTTATTCTGTCGTTGTTTCTAATGCAGTGCGGTTTATCTTTCTGGACACAGCATCAGGAGATATTGGTGCCAATCAATTTTTATGGCTTAAAGCTCAGCTCTTAACAAAGGTCCCCTTTACCTTTGTCGGCAGCCACTATCCGATCTATGATGGTATAACACCTATTATGTGGCGGCTTGCGAGTTTAGAAGAGCGTTATAAATTGACAAGTGTTTTGGATGAGGGAGGGGTCTATGCTTATATTTCTGGCCATATTCATGGATATCGAGAAAATCAGGTAGCTAGCTTTAAGCACTTTATTGCGGGTAGTATGTTTCCATATGAATTGGACTATGGACCTCATGGCTATCTGCTTTTTACTTACGACCATGGCCAGATGACTTGGAAGCACGTGATCTGGGATGATATTATCTGACGCATTTATGAGTTGTGGTTTTGTTAAAAAGTTAACTTAAATTCCTCTGGCATCCCATTAGTTACAGATCCAAACAGGGTGTCCTGTGAAATGTGAGCAGGTATAAGGTCAGACGAGTACAGTAGTCTTTCATAACGGTTGTGAAATTGTACTGGCGCAACTAGGTTGAGTCGCCCCCAATGGTAACCCACAAATCGGCGTCTTTGCCTTTCTTGCAAGTCGTTGATAGCGGAGAAAGAAGGGAAAACTCCTCCAATATCTGCAGTTACAAAAAGTGAATCTTCGCCTAAGAGCTGTAGAAGTAGGCCAGTGCCATATTTGTGAATCTGTTGGTGAAAAATAAATTTGTCTAGGAGAACTGAAATTGCTTTAAAATCCTTCTGTAATTTCGCGGCTTCTCCTTTCAACTCCTTGAAATACTTCATCAGGGTATGAACCTGATTTTGGATCTTCTGTTTTCTTAAGAATCTCTTAAAGGTATTGAGATCCTCGGTTTTAATCTGAGTCGTTCGTTCTCGCAGTTCAGTAAAAAATTCTAATACTTTACTTTCAAAGGCAGGTGTCTCCAGAGACACTATCGAGTCGAGCAGAGCAGAGGTGGACAAATAGATTCGAGTGACTCCGTAAAGTTTTCGATAGTCATCGATGTCCTCCTGCTCTGGGAGGTCATAGTTCCGAAAGAGAGGACTTTCAGGATGGAGGGAGTATCGTTGATTCAGGCTTTGAATCAACTGTAGGACTTCTTCTCTATTTCCATGACGGAAAAAGTCCATCACTCGTACGATCGTGACGGAACCAGGGTAATCAAACTCATCCGCTTCTATATTAATATTGACCCTTTGCGCACTTTTCACTCCTAGATCGGACATGGGGATGATATTTCTGTTGGAGGCAATACCTAGGTAGTTATCTCGCCGCGTGGCGTGCAGCACTAATTTTTTCTTATGCCCATCTTTATAATCAATTTCAGTTAGGGTTTTTCTCTTTTCTTTTGAATATCCCTTAAGAAATAGAATTCTTTCATGAAAGGAAACTTCTCCGGTTCCTTGAAGTCGAAAGTTTTGGTTAAAATATTCGAGATTCTCCGGAGCCACCTTACTAGATTTTATATTTTTCAAATCATCACGAAGGCGTCCGTCACTATCTTCAATTGGGAACTCGCTGGAGTACTCTTCCTGGTCCCCAAACGCAACCCAGTCTCTTTGTTCCGTTTTATATTTCTGATGATTATTTTGATACCCCATAACTGGAAGCCTAAAAATTACTGGATTGGAGAGCTGGCCGATTGTTAAATCAATTCCCGAATACTTTTTGTCGGTGTGTTGAGAGAAACCATGAAGGTGACCAAACTGGTCCCTAAAATAGGAACGATCATCGATCTTCAAAATGCCAAGGCCGCATTGGGCACGACTCAGTGAGACGGGTCCATACTCAAAAAGGCTTGAGGTCACTCCGGCTTCAAGACCAAAAGATAAACTTCTTCGAATCACTTCCATTCGATCTAGGGTTGTTGCAGCCTGCTCTATGGGACGGACTAAAGATATAAAAAATGGAATAGGGGAGGTAATAAAGCCTTTTAAGTAATCTTCTGTATAATGATCGTATTCATAAGTAGCCTCTAGAACTTTAATTTTCCCATTGAGTTCAACAGGAAGCAGGGGTAACAATTTTTGTAGCACGGGCGTACCTACACCCACCGAAACCAACAAGGTATCACGGACGTAATAGGGGCGGGCCTTGCAATCTCTATCTGTATGAAGATCATGGGTAATGAGTACTCTTCTTGATAAGGTCGCGCTAATTCCTACTCCCAGTGGAATGACTATGGGAGCGCCTAATTCTTTTTCCCCATAAGTTTTTGTAAGTCCGCCCTTATGCCCTGCACCCGCAAATTCTGGGGAAATGAGGGCTGAACTCCAGTCCATCTGATTGGCTCCTGGAAAGGTTTTTCCAGGGGTAAGGGTAAGAGTGTTGAGCAGAAGTTCCACCGCTTTTCCTACTTGGGAGATGGTAGTGTAGAGAATCGTTGTTTTGTTCTTGAGATAAACCTGTTTGCCGGTGTAGTGGCTTCTTGCAATTTTTCCATTTTCTACTTCAGGTAAGCCGTCAGGTTCGTCACCCTGATAGTTTAACTCGGGAAGATTAGGGATCTCTTGGGGAAAATGAAAGTTTGGATCTTCATTGAGCTCAAAGCTTTGGATCATTTCATTTCTTCGGCTAATCAATTTGCTGCGATAAATTTTTGCCACTCCGGTCGGCATTCCAGCGCTAACTAAACTCCACTCTAGATCGTCACCGGAGAGCATCGCAATTTTACGAGCCATCCATTTCAGGTCAGAATAAGTTACCTGATCATATGCCCCTTTGATGTGGATGAAATCATTCCAACTGAGCGAGATTCGGTCTTTTTTCCGGTTTAACTTAACGATGCCTTTTTCTTCGAATAAATCAGGAAGGTACCTTCCAGCATAAGTGAAGATTTGCTTCACATTTAAGAGGTGCATGGATGGCCCTAAGGCAATCCCCAAGTCTTTCATACGCAGTAAGATCCTGGGCCGGCGATCCAAAGGATCGGTGGGATTTTCCCCTGTCTTTTTAGAAGGGGCCAGCAGCATTTTCATATTGGCGATTTTAGCGTCCAATAAGTTTAAATAAGCATAGAGGAGCAGTCTCCCATTAAATTCTCTACGATCTTTGAAATCGATGACCGTAGGATCAAAAACGGTGGTCTTGGTGCTATCGTCATCAGAACGAGCTTCAAGCATGACATCCTTCAAGATAATCCACTCCCTCCCTGGAGCCCCTCCTCGGCCCAATACGGTATGATTTGCTATTTCTTGGCCATACTTAGCCTGAAGAAGCGACATGGCTTGGGTGTAAGTGAACTTACCCAAGTGAATCTTGATTTCCTTCTTATATTGCATCGAATCCACATTGAAGCCGAGTATATAAAAGATGTTGCCGAGCCCATTATCGATGTGGGCTTCGATGCCCCACTTAACTTTGAAATTTCTTCCTGTCTCTTTTTCTTTGACAGCGATTTTGGGTGATCCTTGACCGGTGAGCATCACTTCCTTGAAGATAAGGGTAGATGTTTCCGAAGGAAATTGGGAACTAAAGTCACGAGACTTGAAATCGAGAATATCCTGTTCGGTTCTCTGTTCCCAAAGGCCGCTAATTCCAGGATTAAGCAAAGAGAGATCGAAGTCTTTTTCTTTGAGTGTCTGGAGTTCTGGTTTGGTTAAGTAGTGACCTACGGATACGGGCGCACCCAACTTATCTTGGATAAGTGCCTGGTTGTCGGATTCAACAATTAAATTAATGGCTTCAGTTTTTTTGGGGTCGATTTTCTTGAACTTCTCAGTGACCAGTACTAGTTTAGCAATCTTCGGGAACGAATTATTGAGAGGCCACAGCGTGACATTGCTGTTTGGGGAGTAGAAGACGTGATAGGCCCTCATGAAATCCTGAAGTAGTCCGGCCCACTGGTCCATTTCCTGTTGGGCTCGGACTAAGCGTTGTAATTTTTCTATCGTAGGAATGAGGTAAATTTGATAAATATCAACAATTCTTCCGGCACCGTGCCTCATTTTTCGAGCCATTTTTCGAGCTTTATTTTGACTTAGGACGTCCACTTCGATCTGTTCGAGGATGGTGGATTCATATAAATCTTTTTCGAGTTTTTCTTTTTCAAGGTGAAGCACTGCCAAAAAGGCATCCACCTTTTCTAGGGTGATCAGGCCTTCGCTATTGAAAAATGTTTTATTTAAAAATTCCTGTGTTTCCGGGCTTTGATTAGCTTCCAATAACGCATGGTCTCGCCCCAGCCCGGACTTCACATCCACAGGGGTATCACCAAAATACAAAGCTGGAGGGTCAATGGCTAATGCAGTGAGGGGGGTGGAGCACAACAGAAACAGCGCGGATATAATCAAGCGTAATTTGTGCATCGTTTACCTATTGCTTCCCATTCGTTGGTAGGAATAACACAATGCATTAACAAGTAAAGATTGTAATGCGTCTAGGCGTTAATGGGGGCGGCCTGAAAGGCAGAGGCTTTGAATGCTTCAGTCAGGTACTCCAAAACCCCTACGTTGGAGTACTCGAACTAAAATAGTCAGACAAGTGATTGTTAGGCTCAAGTAATTCACTCATCAGGCACGGAACTTACAGTCTCGCTGATGCAAGGTTTCAGGATTAAAATTTGCAGTAACAAGCAGTCGATTTATTTTTCTTTTGATGTTTAAAATTCAGGTTTGCGCTCTTACCGCGATAAATTCGATATTAATAAAATAGAGCTTGCTGTATTTTGGGTTTTTGTTAAAACTGGGACAGATGTGGCGTTTCTTTCTGACGGTCGCTATTCTTATCGGACTTATATTTGGGCAAGCTCCTAAGGGGTTTAGCTTCGGAAATCAGTTAGATTATTTTTTAGATAAAAAAAATAATTCAAAAAATAATTCAAAGGTAGAGTTGTCATCTTCTGATGATTCCAATAGTTCAACCTCATCCGACGAGGATGGATCAGACAGTGCCCAACTTGACGGGCTTAGGCCCTCGGTTGCTAACTACCTGCCACCCCTTCATTGTCATTCAAAATTGTTATTTGTAAATTCAGATTTTATCCTTTCGCCTTTGATCAGGTCTCTTGAGAGACCGCCTAAGTTAGTCTAAGCGCACATTTCGTTAATGAAATAATCTAAAAATATGAAAATTTTTTGCCGATTAGGAGAATAGCGTCTCCATTTCGTGCATCTATGTGGGGTTTATACAATGAATCAGTCTATTAAAGGGCTTTCTGCAGCTGCGTCCATTGAGCGTCTAATTGAAGGCAACAAACGATTTATACAAGGTCTCAAGTCCATCGAGTCCATCACTAGTACTGCGAAACGAGAAGATCTTGCCGATAATGGTCAGACTCCTTTCTGTATTGTGGTGACTTGCTGCGACTCTAGGGTGCCGGCTGAGATGATTTTCGATTGTAGTTTAGGTGATCTCTATGTCATCCGAATTGCCGGAAATGTTATTTCTTCAGATTTAATTGCAAGCATTGAGTATGCTGCTGCACAACTTTCTCCTTCTCTCTGCTTGGTAATGGGTCACACTAAGTGCGGTGCGGTAGGGACAGCTCTCGATTAC
>JBDSKY010000372.1:0-3851 GCA_039916675.1 Bdellovibrionia bacterium | reverse complement strand
CCAATATTTGTCATCCAAGACTCGGCCTAACCCAATAATGAGAAATGCGAGAAAAGATAGGCCACTAAAAACTAATAAGAAGCTAAAAATTCCTTCCTTTATAAGTTCCTTGCGCAGGTTAGAAAAGGATTCTTTCAGCTCAGCACGTGCGAGAGCGCTTTCGCTTTGCACCAAATTTTTTACACTTCGTCGTATCTCACCTAGAGCACTTCCAAATGAATGGCTAGATGGGTCTTTATCGACTTCCGGAATTTCTTCCTTGAATTGTAAATCTACCATCTCTTCCCCCAGTGGGAATAGATGCAAAGGCTACGCCCAGTAGGGCGGCTATACGATTTCCTGAATAAGAACGAAAGGTCGTACAATGACCACTTGAAATTTTTTATCCGGCATCTGATTCCAGGATTCAACTTGAAGCGCGGTAGGTTTTGACAAATTTCCTTCACGTAAATAAGTCTGAATCTTAGATACTTGGTTCTCCGCGATCTCTACTCCTACTTGGGAGAGCTCAAGCGGTGCCCTAACCAAAATCAGAGCATCTCGTTCCAAATGTGACTTCAGCCATGCCCATTCAGCTTGATCGATCGTTTTGGTTAATTCTTCTTTTAGCGACATTTGTGGCAGGATATATGCCATCCAGCGTTAAGTGTCAGCTCAAATTTTGAATCCCAGTTTACTTCGGTTCTAAAATCGCCAAAGTCTCAAAGTGTTCAGTCTGGGGAAAAAAATCATAGGATTGTAGAATTTTCACCCGATAACCATTCGTCTCAAATGCGTCTAGATCCCTCGCAAGACTTGAAGCACTGCAGGAAAGGTAAACAATCACCGCAGGAGCTTTTTCGCCAATCAAGGAAAGGACTCGATTACGTGCTTCCTGGGTTAGTCCAGACCTAGGTGGGTTTAAATACAATGCATAGGGACCGGCAATCTTACTCATTACGTTCGGGTCACACAATCTCTGTTCAACTGCACCCGCAAACGCGGCATGAACGGCAGGTTTTGAACTTCCCCCCAGTTCTTTCCTAAACGGCTGCAATGAATTCGCATATTTTACCGCTTCCTTAGCCAATTCAATCCCGACCCATCCGATTTCCAGGGGCAGAAGGAGCGAAAGATCTCCGGTACCGCAATATAAATCCAGAATTAGTGCGGGCCGAGCTTCAAGGAGAGCCTTGATGGCTGCGTTTCGCGCCTCTATCAATAACGTTTGAGCGTTCTGTCTGAATGCCCGGATGGGATGAACGGAGGTGTCCTCCTTCCCACTAATTAATTCAATCGGCCTATGCCCAAAAACATGCCTACCAACCTGAGAATTGAAATGAAACCAAACCCGATCAAAAGGGGCAATGAGAATTTGGCTCCAGTTTAAACGCTTTGCCACTTCTTTGAAGCTAGGATCTCGTGAAACGACTACAAGATGAGGACTTCCAATCCATACGCCCACAAGGGCGGCCTCAAGGAGTGAAGGGCTCAATTCCGAAAGTGCCTGCCTCAACCTCTCAATTAGGAGCTGAAGTGATTGCAGGTGCAGGGGACAAGTATTCCAAGAAATAAATTCTTTTTCCCACTTGCCGTCTACCTTTATACTTCGAAACATCCCAAAAGAGACTTTGCCATCCTGAAAAAAACATTTCATCCAACTCTTCGAGCGATAGCCAACACGTTCAGATTGAGGCGCTGGCCGAATATTCTGAAGGACGCCTTTCCACCTGGCCAACTGATCTTCGGCCCAAGTCTGTTTGCGCCTCAGCTGGGTGGAATAATCCAGGCTTTTATAGTGGCAAACCCGACAAATAGAATTGCACGAGGGATTCTCGGCCAAAGTCGGAGCTAAAACCTCTGTTTTTAACATCGGGTAGCTTTCCCACAATCCAAAATTGAATTCACCTATATTGTGATATTATTACCTCAGGCGGATAAACCGAAATGGACCTGAAAGAAGAACTCCAAAACGCGATCAAACAGTCCAACAGCGTGAACGCAAAAAAGATACTCAGCGAAACCCCATTTGAGGAAGCCGACCTCAATAATTTCCTCCTTCTATCTGCTCGATATAGAAGAGGAGAAATGGTCGAGCAACTGGTAATTCTAGGCGCCCAAGTTGATAAATTGGATCACGTGGGAATGTCTCCACTTCACTACTGTGCTGCAAAAAACCTATCTCGCGCTGCATCCGTTTTAATCTATAGCGATGCTCAAATTGATTTGCCGGATCCGGGCGGCCGGACTCCTCTAATGCTTTCGGTAAACTTTGGCCACAATGATACGTTCAATATCTTGGTCCAAGAAACCAAAAATATTAACGCAACAGATAAAAACGGAAACTCTGCCCTCAAAATCGCTGTTGATAAAGGTCTAGTGGATTTTGCTCGCATTTTAATTGAAAAAAACGCCACTCTTGACTCGCCTGATACATTTGGCAGAACTGCCCTCATTTCAGCAACGGCTCAAGGCGATGGAGAGCTGTTTTCAATATTATTGAAGGCAGGGGCAGATTTTCATGCCCGCGATAAGAAAGGGCGGGATAGTCTGCTTATAGCGGGAGCGTTGGGCCGTATTGATATCGTCGAACAGCTCATACAAGCAGGCGCGGATATCCATTCAAAAGACAACGACGGCAATACCATTCTCCATTTTATTTCGAGCGAATTTCAAACTGATATATCAAAATATATTCAAGGATCGGGCGAAGATCTTTACGACAATTCCAAAATAACCGTCGAAAACGGCTCCGGACTGGGAGAGCCTAACACTGAGAGGATGGAAATTACCTCTCTTACACACACTTTTGATTTAGAATTATCTGATGCAGAGAACAAGCTTTTACCTAATGCGCCCTTGAACCTTCCGAATCCATCAGCTCGTCGCGACTTAGCTAACATATTAATTAAAAACGGCATTTACGACGGAAAAGAAGTTCAACCTGCTGTTGAATCGCCCAAACATAGCAATGGAAAGCCCCCATTCCAACGGGAGAACCGTCTTGCTCCTCTCCAAAAACTCATAAAAAAGGCTTACAGGGCACTAATGTCATCCATGCCTTCAAGAGGATATGCTGCTCATCCCGGTACAACCTCTACTCCGCCGATCGGTCCAAGATCAATAATCCCATTGGAAACTTCCAACAATGCTGACAGCGATTCAAAATTTCCATCCCAGCCTCGGCCATCCTCGCCTATAGATTCACATATCGGCTCAACCGAGACTCACTCCCACTCGACCCCGTCCTTCCATAGCTCCGCCTCCGGCAGCTCGGAAGCTGGTGCAACACCAGGCATCTTCAAAAACCAAGATAAAAATCAGGAAAGAACCCAGGATCGGAACGCGGCTGGACAGACCCCTTTCTTATTAGCATGCGCAAACAATGACTTTAAGGAGCTATTTAGCTGGATAACTTCGGGGATTGACCTCAATCAAAAAGACTTCCAGGGCCGGACAGGTCTAATTTTAGCTGCGGCCGGCGGGCATTCTTCAGTAGTGAATTATTTAATAAGCAAGAAAGTCAAAATTGACCTCAAAGATTCTCAAAATAGTAACGCGCTCATGCTGGCAATCGCGAATCAACATTTTGACGTAGTTAAATCCCTTGTGGAAGCAGGAGCTGAAGTAAACGCCAGATTCAAAGGAACGCCTTTCTTAATGTTAGCAATCTCCAAAGGCAATGTGGCAATAACCAACTACCTTTTGGGAAAAGGGGCCCAAATTCAAGAAAAAGACTATCGTGGCGCAACCGCATTCGAATATGCAGTTGCCAGTAAGTCAGAGGAAATGATGAATTTAGTTAAAGCCAAAATGAAATCTAAATCACGATGAAAATTATTCATAAAAGTCGGTACACCACTCTTGTTTTT
>JBDSKY010000371.1:0-7526 GCA_039916675.1 Bdellovibrionia bacterium | reverse complement strand
CCAGGAGCGATACAGTTGTTCAAATAAAACGACTCGCGCCAGTTCATGTGAGAAAGTTTGAGGGCCAAAGCTAAATAATCCAGCCGCCTTTCCTCGCAGCTCTTCGGAAAATCCTAAACTACTTCCCACACAGAATGAGACCGTACTTATCGAAGTTTGCTCCCAAATTTGAATTTGACGTGCCCACTCCAAGGTAGGCCTGGCTTTTCCTTTTTCATCTAAGAGATAGAAAACCCCTCTTCCGGAGGTCTCCTTTTTCATTCGCTCTAATAAATAAGCGCCCTCCTTAGTCTGATTTTGACGCCGGATTTCTTTTGATTTTTCAGGAACCGGGAAAGGTTTTAGTTCCGTTTCTTTTAAAGAAACCCAAGGCCGGATTAATTTCTTATAATAATCGGCAGCTTCCCTCAAGCCAGCTGTTTTTAATTTACCGAAGGCAAATACATGAATGTCCACTGACAACCCCTCTCTTAAAACAGTGAGCAAAGCCTGAGTGGGCTCCGACTGTGCCTAATTGTAGCACATATCGCGGCCAGCTTCCCTGCAGTTAAGAGTGGAGACGGTCGTGAAACCTCTCCTGACTGAAGTCAGGAGCTTCCGATTATCAGACTGCTTGCACTGGCAGCTTTTCTGAGTTCGGTTTCTGCTTCATTGACACGGGATAAGAATCTTTTGGAATCCTACCTCTTACGTTGTCTCCACAGACAGATACCCGTGTTCTACGGGCCTTCACTTTTATTTTAGACTCGTCTAGGGGGACGAATTTTCCCGCCATTAAATCTAAAAAACCACGCTTCTTAATTACTAGCGATGCATTAAAATCTGCGTTCGCAGTAAAACAGCATTTCAGACATTTGAACTCACTCTGGGTGAGTCTGTTTCCTGAATCGGTGTGTCCACAAGCGGAGCACTCCTGTGAGCTGTAGGCTGGGTTAACTTCCATAACTAGTTTCTCTGCACGAAAGCATTTGTATTTGGTAAACTTTAGAAGCTGATGTGGAGCTGCGTTGAGGATTGAGCGGTTCAGCCCTGATTTGGCTCTACCATTATTTCTCAGCCATTTCCCCGTGAATGGGTCCTTTTTAGCCTTCGCACGCTTTGTCAGGGTTCTTGTTGGCAACTTTTCGAACACACAAACTTTGGCTGGGCTATCTACGATTCTCTTGGACGATCTATGATTAACGTTGGCTCGCAAGTTTGCAAGTTCTGCATGGACTTTATTTAATTTAACCTTAATCT
The DNA here is from genome assembly GCA_039916675.1 of Bdellovibrionia bacterium. Classification (GTDB taxonomy): domain Bacteria; phylum Bdellovibrionota; class UBA1018; order UBA1018; family UBA1018; genus JBDSKY01. Next base: position 6,287 of record JBDSKY010000371.1, on the reverse strand, counting down.
TTTGCCTATTCTTTGACCCTTTTTGAGATTTAGCCAAACGTCTCGACCACTTCTTTTTCCTAATTACTTTCTTTTCCGCCGCCGCCTTTTCTTTCTCCGTCGGGCCTAACATGACGCCAGAAGAAAATACCGCATTGACGACTACGCCTCTATCTATGCCGAGCAATGTGCTAGAAAATTGAGACGGACTGTAATTTTTGATCTCATCATACAGCGCTGCTTGAGTTCGATGAATCAGCCCATCATCGTAGCAGAACGAAACAAAGTATCTTCCTTCAGAACGTGAAATAGACAGCATTTTAGGAATTGCAGTGCACACATTTTGCCTAACCGTAACGTCTCCAATTCCACTAACGAAATGTATTTTATAAATCCACTCATCTAGATAATAACTTTTCTTAATTTTGATTGTAAACAGCTCGTTCGTTACCAAACAGGACCGCTTTAACCCCTTCTTCGGCGTGGGATTTCCTGCTAACTTGCGAAAGAATCTTTTCTTCGCGTCCATCCATCGAGAAGCGCCGTTTCTTAGTATCTGGCTTGGGACTGATCTAAATTTATTTTGCCTGAGATGAGAGTAGGTTTGGTCCGCGTTTGGTCTTAACCCGATAAGATTTGCAGCGTTCTTATTTTGTCGATAAAAATAGTTGTCTTCTTCACATTTGGCTCGGTAAACATGATCCTGCGCTGCTATCCAGGAATTGAATTTCCTCTTTTGGCAAGACCGTAGTTTTAATTCCTCCCGAATACCCTTCATCTTACATAAATGTTTACCTTATTGACGATAGCTGTCAATTCAATTATGTCCTAGTCTATTATGCCCAAGACATATTTAAGATCAGGTAGACACTGCGTTTTTAACAATAAGGTCCATCTAGTCTTCTTGCCAAAATACCGGAGAAAAGTATTTACTGGGACGATTTTAGCCCGTGTTGAAGCCATATTCCGTGAGACCTGTCTGCAAATGGACTGCGAACTTATTGAGTTTAACGGAGAAAACGATCACGTCCATTTCATGGTCGAAGTACATCCAAAAGTTGCTATCTCAAATCTGGTTGGAAAACTAAAAGGTAAGTCCGCTTATATTTTAAGACAAGAGTTCTGGAATGAAATTAAGAAGTATCTTTGGGGAAATCATTTCTGGAGCCCCAGTTATTGTGTAGTTTCGTGCAGCGGTGCGTCAATTGAGGTCGTCAGAAAATATATCGAAAACCAAAACAGGCCGGATTAAGAATAAGAATCGCTTAACTCCGGCTTAAAAACCGGAGATTGCGCTCGAAGAAGGTTCAATTTTAGGTAAGATTGGCCCATGAAAACTGAAGCGCTTTTAAACGAAGCCCCTCTTGGGAAAAAATCGAGTTACATCAATACTTATTCCCCTAGCCTTCTGTTTCCCCTGCCTAGACAACCAAAAAGAGATGAAATTGGAATCACTGCCGCATTGCCCTTTCAAGGTTTCGATATTTGGAATGGTTTTGAATTGTCTTGGCTGAATTTAAAAGGAAAGCCGGTAGTTGCAATTTCGGAAGCTTTTTTTCCATGTGATTCTCTGTTCCTGGTCGAATCAAAATCCCAAAAACTGTATTTAAATTCATTCAACAACTCCCGGTTTGATTCATTGGAGTTGGTTAGGACCACGATTGAATCCGACCTCTCAAAGGCCGCCCAGGCTCCGGTTAAAGTAAAGCTATACCGGCTCAATGAAGCACCGAATAAGACTGTAACTTTACGAGGGCTTTGCCTCGACGACCTTGATATCGAATGTACCACTTTCATGCCGGATCCAAGTACGATTGAAACTCAAAACGAATATATAGAAGAGACGGTCTACACCAACCTGCTGAAGTCCAATTGCTTAGTAACGGGCCAACCGGATTGGGGTTCAATAGAAATCTCTTATCGAGGAAAGAAAATTAAGCACGACGGCTTATTAAAATATATTGTTTCACTTCGTGACCATAACGAATTCCATGAACAATGCGTTGAGCGAATTTTTATGGATATCCAACGCGCCTGTTCCCCTGAGTGGTTAACGGTGTACGCTCGCTACACAAGAAGAGGCGGGCTCGACATAAATCCTTATCGGACCAACAGGCCTCATACAAATGAAGTGGATAATTTTAGACTTATTCGTCAATAAATAGTTCCTAAGCCGGTAAGCACACTGGAAATCCCTCTATGAAACACGCTCGGCCCCTCCTCCGCCCGGAATTTTTAAATGGTTTGTTTGGTGACCCCGCGCTTGGTATTTGGGTTGAAAATGAACACAATGGCTTATTGGTGGACTGTGGCGATTTGAGCCGGTTCTCGCCTAAGCAACTCCTGAAAGTGAATGCCATTTTTTTAAGTCATTGCCACATGGATCATATCTTTGGGTTTGATACGTTCCTCAAAGTCCACATTGGGCTCGAAAAAACCGTCTCTATCTTCGGCCCCCCCGATACCTCTGCACGGATCTCCGGAAAGCTACAGGGTTATACCTGGAACCTTATTGATGACGACAAAACACAATTTGTAGTAACGGATCTCGACCCTTCCGCTCAGTCAAAAACAACTACTTATTTTCGCGCTCAAGATCGCTTTCACCCTTCCGATCGAGAAACCGAAAGCTGGGACCCCGCTCAATCTATTTATGCTACTGAAGTCTATGCTGTTAAAACAACCTTACTGGACCACCGTACTCCGTCACTAGCTTATGCAATTGAAGAGCAGCTAACTTTTGCATTGAATGCCCAACGGACTCTTAGTCTCGGAATTAAAACGGGACCGTGGATCAATAAATTCAAGAAGGGGAAAATGGAGAATGCTGTACTCGAAGTACCTCTTCTTGACGGCACCACAAAAAACTTCGATACTTCTTTTTTAAAAAATGAAATTCTCGATCCTAGACCGCGCCAAAAAATAGCTTATGTAACAGACGGCGCCACCAGTGCTAAGAATCGTCATGCTCTATTCAATTTGATTCAGAATGCGGATATTATGTTCAGCGAAACCTGCTTCTTGCCGACTGATCAGAAGCTCGCAGATCAAACAAAACATTTCACTACAGAGTTTATTGGTAAGCTTGCACAGGAGGCGGGAGTAAAAAAACTAGCACCTTTTCATTTTTCTAAACGCTATCAGGATCGCCCCAAGGAACTCTTTACTTCGATATCGGAGCATTTCCATGGCGAGATAATTATTTGCCAGTAAGAGGCAACAACATCAGACAGAGATATAGCCAGCCTGATAAAAAAATGAAAATCGCAATCAAAAGCAGCCAAATCCTATAGAAGCTATTATTTGGCGGAATGATTGAATACCAAGAGCGGAAGCTGGAAGCAGGTGGCGCTCCTTCCCAGATAGCTCTCATTTTAGGAAACAGCTTTTTAACTTGCTCATTTAATATTGATAGTCCGAAAGCCGATTCAGCTTCCTGAGGATTTCCCCAATAACCTTGCACTTGATTAGTGATCCGGCTCCAGACTCTTTTAATCGAAGAGCTCTCCAAATCTTTGTTTACTAGATTTTTATAGAGAGGATCGACGCAATTTTCGGCTATGGCGAGGGCAATGGAGGTATCTCGTTTTCCACCGTGTTCCTCCGGGTCAGGCCATAGGGGCGATCTCAATACATCCTTAACTGAGATCAGGCCTGAATTTGCAGAAATTAGAGTTGGAACAGGCCGCCCTGATCTCAATCTCAAAAGTATCTGTTTCCATATTGAAAATCGCCGAATAGTCTTTCCAGCATCTTCGATCGCTGTAAGCTGCCTTGGGCCAAGATGCCCACTGAAACAAACAAAATGGACGAATCCGATACGTATAAGTGCTCGACAAGAATCTACCAGCCAATCCCGCAAAATATAGGGCCTTACTGTCAGCGTAATACCTGTAGTATTCGCTTCGACTCCTAGAGGAACTGGTGGCAACAGAACGCCAACCCAACCCGGCTTGTCGTTTTCGAGTTTTTGGGCTGTAAGCCAGGCCAAACGTTCCGCTTCCATGAGATCCATACCCATTGGAAGGTGAGGACCATGATCCTCAATCGGACCGACTGGAAAGAAGAAAACGGTCTGACTCCTGGGAAGTCTCTCTAACTGCGAGGATGAAATTTTCGTAAGTTCAATTGGCATCTACTTTTATTCCTAGGAGCTTGATTGCATTGTCTCCTAGAATAAGTTTAGCCTGGTCTTCATTCAACATGCCAGTATTTACACAATCTCGAATCTTATCTCTACCCACTGAAATATTATTTCCAATAAAGGGCCAATCTGAACTGAACAAAACGCGTTCCGGCCCAATTCTTCGGGCGGCCTCCCCAATCACTTCGGCTGGCTGCCAGGAAGTATCGACCCAAACATTGCTAAATTCTTCACAAATATCGATTGCAACATTCGGCTCATGAAAGTTCATATGGGCCAATACGAACTGAGTATTCGGGTAATTTTCATACCATTTGGTGAAGCGCTCCGCATGTCCTTGACTGGGGTCTTTATAAAAAAGTTTCGAATGCAGACAACCCGTATGTAAAATTATGGGTAGGCCTAAATCTGACGCGGATCTAATCAAAGCTCGATAACGGGGGGATTCAACCCCTTCACCGTCAGATGCTGGGTGTAGCTTCAGAGCTTTGGCACCTTTTTCTGCATATCTCTTCAAAACTTGACCAGGCTTCGAAGTTCCTTTGGGGATACTAACTACCGGAATTAGTTTAGTATTTTTCTGGCAAACCTCCATGACAAAATCGTTTTCCATCAAAGGGGGGTAAGCGATCACCAAAGAATAGTCGATCTCAGCATCTTCCATCGCTTCCTTAAGATCTTCAGCCGAGGACTCGAATAATAAGCTGGGCAGTGGGACAAAACTACTCAACTCGTCCAATCGATTGCGAGCTATTTCAGGTAAATGCCTCAAAATGGCCTGGGCATTATGAGCTGAATTCGAAAAGGGCTTAAACCAAGCCCTAGCCTGCTTCCTCAGCTTAGCTACCGGATTGACCGGCAAAAAACTATTTAGTGAGGCAGGTAAATTGCGCGAAATCCAAGTTTCGAGACTATTTGGAAATACGTGAACATGAAAGTCAATCAGGGTGGACATGGTTTAGTAGATCTCCAGAGACTAAAGGTCGTTTCCAAGCGCCAGCTAAAATTTTGCGAAATTTATCCCACTCCCAAGGAACAGTCAATGGAACTCCGCTCAAGAACGTGTATAAGAGGAGAATGAAAGCAGCATTAACTAACGGGCTTATGGGCCTAATCGGAAGTTTTGGGGTAGGCCTATATTTACTCGGTATGACTAATACGGACATTTTTATCTGTATTGTTGCCTCCCTAGTTGCATCACTCCTATCTCTTATGTTTACTTTAAATGCTGTAAAATCCTACCCTTCCACAAAAAAACCAAATGCGCGGCTCGTCAGAGCCTGGTGCATCTTGATCTCTATCTATTTGGCGATTTTGTTTTTATTTGCTCCACCGATTCGAAATGCACATACATTTCTTTATCTCATTTTTCCTTTGATACTGACTAATGGATTCAGTATTTTAATATTCGGTCCCATTCAAGATTACCTAGTAAGTGCAGAACAGAAGAAGAGGCGTTAGAAATGGAATATAATTTAGTTGAAATGTGGCTTCGTAAAGACCCGGTAAGGTGGATTGCAGGAGCATTGGCGGGCTTATTTGCAGGTGTGGTGGCCATGGCCGTTGCAGCTTTAATCGCGTCCTCTATCGGGCTTGAGCCTGTATTCCCCTTAAAACTGATAGGAACCATTCTTCTGGGACCATCTGCAACTGAAATTGGAGTAACAGGTGGCGCAATTACGGGCGCAATTATTTTTGAATCTATCACACTTTTCTTAGGTGTGATTTATGCCCACTTTGTCGGTTCCAATAAGATGAGCGCTCTACTTCCTATGGGACTAGTATGGGGAGTTTTCAGCTGGATTTTTATTTGGAATCTCTTCCTTCAGTCTTTCCGCCCTATCTTTGTTGCAAGGGTGTCTTCAAGTCCAGTTTTCTTGATTTGCATAGTTTTTGGATTAGCGCTGGCTTCCGTAAAACTCTTCGATCGAGTTCTGAGAGGAACTAAACCGGCTAAAAGCCGGTAGCATCTCCACGTGCCCGAGCGATCATTTCAGTAGTGCTGCAGCCTGGAACATACGGCAAGGAGTATACTTTTCCTCCTCGAGAAAGCACGTCCTGTGATCCGATAATCTGATCTACCGCCCAATCGCCGCCCTTCACTAAAATGTGGGGTTGCAGTTGTGTGATAAGGTCTTGTGGCGTCGAGTCTTCAAACCAAGTA
>JBDSKY010000370.1:0-8836 GCA_039916675.1 Bdellovibrionia bacterium | reverse complement strand
TCGTGGAAGACTTTTTCCGGAAATATTCCGTCCTCATTGCTCTGATCCGAGATCGGAAGCAGTTTTTCTTTCAAATACTTCTGAACTTGATTCTGTAGAAGGGATTGAGCCACCCCTAAAGTCTTATGACGATTCCAAGGCTTCGTCCAATTCAAACAACAATAAATTTAATGCTTGGAAAGAAATAAATCAGAAGCAGACTTCAAAATATGCTGGCCTAAAAGTTCAAACTCCGTGTGTAATACGGACTCTAAATTTATATCTTTGACCTTATCCTTTAATAAAAAATCCACCGGCGCATCCAATCCGCAAGGGCGCAGTCCCTGAAAACTCTCAGGTGTCTTGAAACCATTAACAGAAAGCCCATGCAAAACCACTCCCTGTTCCACATGAATTCCAGCAGCGGCAAACTTGCCAAGACTAGTCCATACTCCTAGCTCACACCCTGTGCGAATATGCGCACTAGAATCATAAAGCTGCCCAACTTGGAGGCCAATCTCTAATAAACATTGAATCATCTTCTGAATGCCGCGGCTATCGCCCACCAGATTCTCGAGATTGCCCACAGGGAACAATACCCACTGCCCAGGTCCATGATAGGTAGCGTATCCTCCTCGATCCGTGGCGTAAGTTTCTATTCGGCTCATGCCAGTACTGGTATTAAGAGTAGGTACTAAAATATCTGACGCGGGAGTCCTGCGTCCATAGGTAATTACCGGAGCTACTTCAGATAACAAAAAGGTCTGTTCCCCTTCTTCTCTGACCCGCTTCGCGAGCTCTCGCTGGCGAGCGTCCAACTGCCGATAACTCCAAGGAGATAATACCGAATGACGCCGAACCTCAAATTTAGAATCAACAAATAAACACTTCATCAGTACAATTGAACCACATCTTCTTCTCGGAAATTTCCGCCAGTGTGGATGTCAGTCACGGAGCCATCTTGGCCGATGAAATCCACCACCTCTACTGTACCCTTCATCATCCCTTTGGCACGCCCCAGGTACGAACCACTATCTGGGTCATAAACATCATCACCCGGACTCATAACTTTGAGAATATCTCCGGTGATCAACCCGGAAGCCCGACCTGCGTTAACGTAGATGCGGTTGCCGGCTATTTTTGCAACTCTTCCCTGCCATGTCATCTTATCGATGGCTCTAAGAACGTCGGGAATGAAGCCATCGATCGCTTGCTTAATGGCGGCTTTGGTCAATTCTTCGCGAAATTCGAGGCTGGATGCATCCCCATCTATCGCAGCAATTGTGTTGCTAGAAGCCTCTGACCCCTTTGAAGCCGCCAAAATTTCTCTCCCCCCCTGGACATCAAAAAGTTTAGCCTCTACTTCTACGGCGGCAAAGGACTGCTTCTGTCGGAAGAGACCTATGTCATCGCCTTTTTGCCGAAACACTATTTTTGTAATTCGTCCCATAAGGAGCACTGCCACTCCAAGTCGCCGCCCTTCGCGGATCAGCTGGGCAACCTTGATCTGATTTCCTTGAACGAAGTCGTCGCTAGAGAGCGCCGATTTCACGTCAGGCGGCACAATGATTTTCTGTGACATGAATAAACCATGACGAAGCTCATCAGCTGCATAAGCGCCTAAACTGTCCAGCCTGACTGGGGTATCATTCCAAAAATTAATAACGACGATTCTTTTCTTTGGCTGTCCGAGAGCCTCTACTTTTTTAACGGGCATCGATGAGCTGGAGCCAGAGTAATAAGTATTTCCTGTATCATTTTGGCCTGAGTCCTGGTCACCCCGAAAAAGACTCGCTCGAAGGCAGGAGGTGAGCGAAACGCAGAGAATCACGCTCACTATTCCAATGCTTGGCTTTAAATATGATTTCACGGAAGCACCTCGACTTTTAATCGTTCGCCATGACCTGGATCTAAGTCGGCGTTAAGAAACAATGACTTTAGCTCTTCAGAACTTCGAGAGGAATAAATAGCGAAGCTCGCTTGGCCTAGAGATAACTTACGCTCTTCAATCGTCGAGCTTTCTTTCAGAATAGTCTGAATTTGACTCTTCACTCTCGTAAATTGGGCAAAACCTTTAATGCCGGTGACTTCAATTAAAACCTCTGCCTTGCCTGCGTCGTTCACCTTGGTCTGTTCTTTTTCCAATGTCGCGCCTAAGTTTGTAAACAGATCAACTAGTAAGCTCGCTTCAGACACAAGAAAGCTATCATTGCCTACCACTTCCCGCTCCTTGAGAATCGGACTGAAGTCCCCCACTTTTAAAAAAGACCGAAGGACAAACCGAAGTTCATCTGCATGAGCTGTATCAATATCGTCAACGGGAGCAGGTCCCCACTGAACAACGACAGAGGCATCTGCGCCTTTTTCTTTAGCCATCGCTACAACTTGATCTTGAATTTCAACCTCAGTCGCCGGGAGTTTTAACTCATCCGTACTCATGAGGTTAGGAGTCATCCCCCTTCTCCACATCTGAGCTTGGACTAGATCAGAGATGACATTTAAGCTCTCTAAACACCTTTGACAAGTTGGGTGGGGCCGAAGGAGAATTAGAACCCGAGTGTCTTTTTTCTTGAGAACCTTAGGACCGTAAAAGAGTAAGAACCGCTTGAGGCTTTCTTCGTCGATCACTGCCTTCACACCATGAGTACCCCGGCTAGCGCTGTCTGTCGGCGAATTCATTGCAAGCCCGGACCGAGAATAATCTTTAATAAATTTTTGGTACTGAGGAAGAACGTCATTCATGTAGAGGGTTTTTTGCCAAGGTTCTAGAACTCCGAGGCTCTTCTGCGCTTCGAGAAGAGCGCTTTTCAATTGTTTCTCCAAGGGATCAACTTGATCGGCAAACCCAGCCTGAGGCAATCCTATTGACGTCACAGTAAATGCGGTCACCCAAAGAAGGAGGCAAACTGAGATACTGTTTCTAAAGGAAACTGAATTAATTCGCATGTAAAGAGCTTAACACACCGTGTGCATTGGGCAAAGTGGAAGTGAGATGCAACCCCGATGGCCTAAGAATCTATATTTAAAAAATTTCCAGGGATTTTCGAACAACCATACCCTATTATAAATAGATCATTTACCACGAAGGGAATCAATCTATGCCGTCTCGCTCAGTAATTTGGAATGTTCGAGTATTGGTAATCCTTGCAGCATTTCAAATAAATAATGCCGTGGCAGGATCAGACGACTACTACAAGTCTGAACTTACTGGGGGTGTAGACGCCACAACCGGATTTGTGAGAATTAATACTATTACTGCTAATTTTGTCCAATACTACTTCACAGGATCTTACTCCTACTCCTTAGATAGGCAATTCCAGGTAGGCCTTCAGGGAACCATATCTGATTCTTCGGCCCAAATTGATGGGTTCCGCTATTCCATATATATTCCGTTCACTGTGAACTGGGGAGGAGTGGATCTAAGGGACGACTATTTTTTCAGAGTTTCTCCGGGCATTTCCTATTACAATGCTTTGGATACAGCGCTGCTAGTCCAGTTTGGGAAAAGATTCAAAGTATTCGATAATTTCTCTTGGCGCCCAACCGTAGGATTAAACGGTAACTTTGGGAACGGCGCCGCCCGCCTTGCCATAGATATTATTCCCGTAGCTTTCTCTTTGATATTCTAATGGTCACTTTGGGCCTTTTCACCAAAACCTTGCATCAAATTGATGCATTATGTTAACTCGTCATTTGCTATTGGCTAGAGGGCCACGGTAATACAACTTGGTATCCCCGATCTGAACAACGCCAGATTCGCTGCCCGTTTGCATGTTGCGTGTTCCATCGAAGCGAATAGAAAAGGCATTAAAAATCGAGTTGGAAGGATTAGCAATCCCGTATACGTTCTGATTGCAGTCCATGCAGCGCGCCGAGGACAAAAGATTATAATTGAAGGTGGCAATGGTTTGCTGGGCAAAAGACAAACCTGACTTCAACACAATTTCAACTTGATTCGTCTGAAAGTCGGTGGTGCTCACACAAAGTGTCTCAGATGTTCTGCTCCAAGCTTTTCCATCAGAGGATACTTGATAGCAAATTTCCTCGGATGCAAAAGCCGAGATAGACGCTAACGCGATCACAAGCAACATTATTTTCTTCATATCAAGCCCCGATTTAATTTTCACCTAACTGCGCGAGCAGAGTGAATTAAGTTTTGAAACTGCCGCGTATATCCCTTAAAGCATTCAGCAAGTCAACGTCCGTTTTAGCTGTAAAACCAGTGCGCTCAGTATCGGCCGCAAAAGCTTTTGAATCGCATCCACCGCTTCTTTAGGAGTTCGGTCGGAATGATAAATCCCAAAGTGATCCTCGGGGTTTTTAGCATCTGCTGAGTGATCGTATCGCGGTTAAGAAGACCTTCCAATTGTCCTCTGTTTTTAACATGTCCCCATTTGCTCGCCGTTTTAACAATCTCAATTGTTGATCTGCAGCCTTTCTTAATTTTTCATAATAACTTAATGGATTCATATCTTGATAAATAATCTTCTTTAAATCAGATATAATATTTTCCTCCTGCCCCGCCATTCTATAGTCCTGAGGGCAGTCCTGGTTTTTACTCAGAAGGGCGTGAATTTCGGTGGCCGTCTCCAGACAGCCATGGCCCTCTTTTTTGGGTCCATAGTTGCCGTAAAACCTGAGATTCGCTAGCAAATTGGGCATGCCGGTGCGTGAGGGCTAATCAAAAAATCAACTGTACTAAATGAAAATAGTCTGGTATTAATAGCCCCGGATTTGATGTATATGAACCCATTAAAAGCATTAAAAAACAATCGCCGAAAACCTCCAATGATTCTAAAACTCTTAGCGATCTTGGCCATTGTAATAGGCGTTTCTGCCTGCGGCTATCAAGCTCCGCTTACAGCTGAAGAGTATGATCCTGAGAATCACGTTGACCATCGAATTGACCTCGCACCAGAAACTGCGATTTTAGAACTCTACCAAATCATGAAAGACACTCATGAAGTTTTCAGAAAATGCCAACTTTCCTATTGGGCTGATTCCGGCACAGCGCTTGGAGCGGTGAGAAACAACGGAATTATTCCTTGGGATGACGATAATGATATCGCTGTGTCTTCGAAGGATGTTCCACAGTTGTTAATCCTTAGACCTATCTTTAGTAGTCTCGGATATTTTATTGAAAAAGTATTTTTTGGATATCGGATCGTAAAAACTGGAACTACTGCAGGCGTCGACATCTTTCTCATGAATGAGGTAAACGGAAACTTCTATTATGACCGGGGTGATTGGGGCACTCGAGAGACAACCGATGCCATCACAGGAAATAAGAAAAAGGAAGGTATTTATATAACCCGTGAAGAACTCTTTCCTCTGAAAGAAGTGGATTTTGGTCCCGTTAAAGTCATGATTCCCAATAATCCAACTCCTTATCTTGACGCAAACTTTCGAGGCTGGAAAGACGTAGCCTTTACCTATGGACATGTCGGCCAACGAAAATTTCGAATCGACTTAACTAAATATCCTCACTTTAAGCTGCCGGCTCCTTTGGAGGCCAACACCTTTCAAAGCACGGACATTCGGGATAAAATTAAAAATCGTATATCCGGGGACCTAAACTGTCCCGTTCTTGATACCCAAAGGCGTTTACCGTTCCCAGGGTTTTTCGGCGGAGTGTAGGAAGTACCTGCTTACGAGACAGCCTACCCTCGCGGTGCTACTAATTACAAAGATTTGAAACTATTGGGTAAAGCATTTTTATGCGAAAGTTTTGACCTTAAAAAGCCGATTTAAGATCAATGATATTAAAATTTAAATTATGTCGAGCCCATATTCTAACGCATGCCGTCATTTTCCTCCTCACGTCTCTATCTTTAATCCTAGGACTTGAGAATGGTGCACTCTCTTTTGAACACCAGGACGCAGGCCTAATTCGCGAGCTAATGAGCGACCTAATCCAATATTCTGAAATCAAAGACGAAGAATATTCACCTTTATTAATGAAGCAAGCTTTCGCCAAGCGTCCGGAACTAGTGAATATCTTGATTGATAGCCACAGGCTGTCTGAAGCTCTGGCAAAAAATGGATTAGATTCAGAGACAATTTCCAAGTTAAAAGATGGATTGCAGATCGTGCACTCGCTGTCGAAAGCACTTCTCGATTCTTCTGAAAAAATAGGCATGCACAACGCGGCGAGAAGTCAAATTTCGAAACATACAGGTAGAAGTATTGATTTGTTGAATGAAAAACCCTTCCTTCAGTTGGCTCTTTTCATAAATCATTTCCTTGAGCACGACTTAAAGTTTAAAAATAGAGCCGAGCTTAAAAAACTTTTAGACCCTAAATCAGGAATTGATTTAAGTAAATTGCCGGATGAACTTAGGGCTACTTGCATTGCTCTTCTAGAAAATTATTTCGATGCCTTGCCCTTGTACTTTAAAAGGAAAATTGCTCTCGCTTACTTGGCGCTACCCCAGGAAGCCTCTGAAGAACAAAAGCTAGCAACATTGCTAAACAATTGTGGGCCCGGCCTTCAAAAACTAATTCAATTATTAGCTGGAAATACAAAATCGGAGGCAATCAAGAAGATAGTATCGGAAATGAAGTCCAATATTTCGCCCATGTCCAAAGAAGACCTGTCAAAAGCCAAGACAGAGAGCTTCGGAGACAACATGGACCAAATATTCGGATCATTTAATGAAGTGCCGATCGCGGCTGGAAGCGTGGGTCAAGCACATGATGCCATTCTGAAGGATGGACATAAATCTGTTGTCGTGAAATTGCGGCGATACGGGATTGAAGAGAGTGTTTTTCTTGAATATGGGGCATTTCGAAAAATTTATCAAAAATATCCAAAAACAAAAGAGATGCTTGAATCACTTCATCAAATGGTTCGGGAAGAACTGGATTTTGGTGCTGAATCTGAATCTCTTGAAAAGGGAAAGGCTTATGATTGGCCTGATGTCAAACTCAGTACTGTGAAGGAATTAAATGTTCCCAATAAAGGTGCTAATGTAATTATCCTAGAAAAAGCGAGAGGAAAAAATCTAACTTCGTTGCCTCAAGATTTTGATATTCAATGTAGCTTAAAGAAAAGTTTACTACATCTCTTAGAAGCTTGGCTTTATCGAGCATTTTTGAAGGATGGATTTTTTCATGCTGATTTGCACTCTGGAAATGTTTTTTTTCACCCTAGTTCTTCGGTAAGTGAAATGGGAGAATTATCTCTCATTGATTTTGGAAGTAGCGCAATACTCGCTGACTTTGAAAAAGAGGCTTACGTTCAATTTATTTCTTCCGTTGTTGCTGGCTCGTCAAGTTTATTGAAGGAAGCTCTTCCAAAACTTGACCCTCAAACAACTGCCCAACAAATGGACCAAATCGAGATACCTTTTGCACATATATCTGAAGGCAAGGGTCCTAGTGTTCTAACCGCCGAGAAGGAAGGTAAAACCTTAAGCGATGATGAACTCTTCCAAGGTAAGCTAAACGACACCATCGATTTAATTGCAAACTCTGGGATAAAATTGCCTACGAAGTTTATTAAATTTAGTAGAGGCTTTGGGCTTTTGAATGAGCTTTTACTTGCAACAGACGAAAAACTTCGAAAATTCGGCGATAAAAAATGTGTTGTAGATAATGAAAGAGCGATTATTAAAAGGTTTGTCTGTCAATATTTACCAGAGCAGTTCTTTAAAGCATCCGTTTGGAATGGTGCTTGTCTCAAGTTGGTAGGAAAAAGTGCATTCCTCGTTGTTAAGGATAAATATTCCAATAAACGAAAAAGAGATGATGACTCTTCGCCTCATGAAAATGAGCATTCACAATCCAAGGTCAAGAAAATCCTTGAAAAAGAATCAAATCATGAGTAACGGATAATTTATCGTTCCCTCTACTTGAATCCGATTGAGTTGCATTTCATCATTCTAGGTAGTTCAGGTAGGATAGAGGTCTTAGATTTGGATTCAATCGGCAATACGAACTGGGCAAATTGATAAAGCCTTGAAGGATGTACCTTCGAGGTTTGGCAGGCGGCACGGATGATTTCTTCGGGTCTTTTTCCGAAAGCCTTAATGAATTTCGTGCGATATAGACCCTTCTCTTCCAATTTTTTCTCCTTAATGAAGGTTTTCGCCTTTCCGTCCAGAAATTTTTGTAGATCCAATTGAGATTGATTTTCACAGTCTACGTCGAATAAAATTAAGCCTACGTATTTTAAGTCAATTGCACCGTAGATTAAAGTTTCGTTATTTTTATTTGGATATGGAAATTTCAAACTAGCCTTGGAAAACCCTAGAACACCATGGGTATCGGCAGTAATGCGGGCTAATCTTACTTCAGTATCCTTGACTTGCTGATTCAGCGGAAGCAGTCCTTTACCGTCCAATGAGTTGACGAAAAAGGAAGACCGAGCAAGAATCTCAGGATGAATAAAAAACGAAATAGAACCTTGATTAGTTCCCACTTGGCTTCCACTGCCGATGTATTGAGTCGGGCTTAGGAATCTCGTATAAACGTAATTTCCTCCTCCTTTTCTTACGTCATTATTTGAAGTAGAACTGACCGTGGCATGTTTGATTTTAGTATCAACGATGCTTCTCGAGAAAATGGCTTGTGTCGACTGGCCATCGATTTCTATCGAGTCCAAAATGTGCTTAAAGTTAGATTTGGCGGTTCCGTGTATCAAAAACGGACTATACTGGATTTGTCTCAAACCCTCTTTTACCGTATATTTCTTGCTTGCAAATAAATTGATGAACTGTCGATAGGTTCCGCAGTAAAATGTGTTATTCAAATTAACTTCGAGATTCTTTTCAGTTTTTGCAAACTGTAGAGCTTCAAAACACATTTTTTCGTGAATATTGCTAGGCTCATTCAAATTGCTCGAATTGTCTGCTCC
>JBDSKY010000369.1:0-5236 GCA_039916675.1 Bdellovibrionia bacterium | reverse complement strand
GGGACAACTTCTGCCCCGCTCGGATTTGGTTGGCGTCTAAAAGATCCGTAATCATTTGATCGACACGGTCAATATTTAGAAAAATTTTCTCTGATTGCTTCTGGGCGCGATCCTTATCTGCAGGATTCATATTAATGAGCTGTGCACTCAGCCTTGCAGCAGTAAGTGGCGTACGTAAATCGTGGGTCAAAGTAGCGACGAAACTTTCACGAAGTATTCTCTCACTTCTTAACTGGTGAATATCTTTTTCTCTCTGTAAGACCAATTCCTCAGCACGTGTGCGGGCTTCTTGTTCTTTCTTTACCAGCCGCTGTAGATCTATACCCAAAATGGATGTTCGCAATGTTCTTGCTGCCTCAATCTCAACCGGCCTCCAATCTAAAGCCTGATTCTGAACATTTTCAATCCAAGCTTCAAATGAGGACCGAGGTTCAATTTTTAAAGTTCCATCCGGCAAAATCTCCACATTTTTGTTAGGATCTCCGGCCCAAGTGACAACCTTAGGGATTTCTGGTCTAAACCAAAGTATATAACTGTTCTCGGTTCGCGGAATGTTTATCGCTAGCAGCCCACTTGCCACATCTTTATAGGCGATTGCTTCAGGCACTAGAGAAGAAAGAGAATGCGTATAGAATACATCTTCTTTCGAATGATGATGAATAAGCCAATCTACTAGTGCCTCAATTTGAGGGATCTCAGGCGTCCTACCAACAAGGGTCCATCCCTTGCCCAGATAGATAGCTGCTGAAGCCCCCTTCGAAGCAGCAAGGTCCAATAAATTAGGAGAATATTTAATAAGGCCTTGAATTAAATCTTCCTCGGCCAACATAAATTTCACCAATGAGTCGTGTATTGAACGCAGCTTTCGAAGATAGTGGAGATCTTCGACTTCCCCTGTGATGCCAAGAAGCGATGAAATATGCCTACCAATAAGCCGGCATACAACCCGAGCGGAGTGGGAAACAAGATAAGCTTTGCGATGGTGACAAGATATTAAACCCCAAAGCCTACCCTCATGCTTAAGAGAGACCGTAAGAGAGCTTACAACTCCCATATTTTTTAGATATCTAATATGAATTGGGCTCACGCTTCTAAGAAACGCTCTACTCAAATTTAAAGGCCTTTGACTAAGGGGGCCCGCAGAAGGAAGGATCGGGACCGGCTTGCAATCTACATCTGGAATCATTCTAAGCCAATTCTGAAGAAGAACTGCTCGTGATTGACTAGGTATATCTGACGCCGGAAAATGATGCCCTTTATAGGAATCGACTTTGCCAACACTGCTTAGCGCTTCTGCAATGACG
The DNA here is from genome assembly GCA_039916675.1 of Bdellovibrionia bacterium. GTDB lineage: Bacteria > Bdellovibrionota > UBA1018 > UBA1018 > UBA1018 > JBDSKY01. The sequence continues at coordinate 3,932 of JBDSKY010000369.1, read as the reverse complement.
TGTCCATTCCAATTGGGATCAAATTGATAAATCATGACCCGATCAAATCCGGTGAGACTTTGTACGGCTTCAGTGGCACGCTGACAAAGCTCTGTAAGAGATTCAACTCCCTGCAATGCAGAAATTGAAGATATTGTTTCTCGATACAAATCCATTAAGATTGGGGGATTATCTTCCAAAGGTTCCAACTCTAAAATCAAATTATTCTCGCTGCGATGCAGAAAGGCTAGAAATGGCAGGTATTTTCCATCACTCTTCTTTAAGGCAATTGCGTAGGGGTTTTTGACTTTAGAACCTTTCGCTTTAACTAACTCATTCAAGAACGTATGGTCTTCAGCTCTGACCAGCGAAAAGAAAGACTGACTCAAAAATTCCTCTAAAGTATATCCCAGTGTAGAAATAATGTTCGCGCTAAAGTTACATATCTGCAAACCTGGATCACTCAAACAGATAAGAATTCCGAATGCCTGAATTGTGCCAGGAATATGAATAAGCTCCCTGTCACAATTGCTTAGATCGGTGCGTAATTTTGAATACTCTAGATCTTCCATCTTCAAGAATAATTACTACTCCAAAATATCGCTTAACCCAATCGCATACTGATGCTTTATAAAAAGCACCACTTCGGAAAAATAAAAATGAATAATTAATAACGTCATGTATCACGAGCAGATCATGTTATCAGTCGGACTCTATGCTTCACGAACAGCTCCGCGCTAAAACACAACTCTATCATGAGAACATTGAAAAAAAGTTAGATCTAATGAATCCTACCCTACGACTAGACCGATACCGGGCACTAATCGAGCGGTTATTTGGTTACTACAATCCATTCGAGGATATTCTTGCGCAATGCTTAATAGGTAAATGTCCTGAACTTGATTTTGAATCACGGCGCAAACTACAAGCGTTAAAGCAGGATCTAACTTTTCTAGGTTTAAACGACTCTCAGATTGCCTCATTGCCTCGATGTCAAAAGCTTCCGGAACCTGCGAACGCTGAAGAAGCTTTAGCTTGTCTCTACGTTATTGAAGGAGCCACACTAGGAGGTCAATTCTTGGCAAAACACTTTCGAGCCCACTTACAATTAGAGGCTAATCGAGGTTGTGCATTTTTCTCAGGCTATCGGGAAATGACTGGGCCGCGATGGCGGCAATTTTTACATACACTTAACTCTGTAAGCCCTACAGAAGAATCGTTGGGCCGACTTACCGCGATATCAATTCAAACCTTTGTAAGCCTCGAGAATTGGTGTTGTCCCAAAGTGCTCTGACTTCCTAAATCGGATGAGCAGACCTAGTTGCTTGAGTATTAGGCTTAATCCAAAGCTTTTCCCCTTCGCGAATAAACCCCGGAGCCCCATCCAAATAACGGTGCAGAGCCTTAGGGATCTCTATATTTCCCAATGCGTCTTGGTAGTTTTCTAAGATGGCAATAAAAGTTCGACCTACTGCCAGCCCAGAACCGTTCAAGGTGTGGGCTAAAAGTGGTTTTGCCTGTGAATCTGTTCGATAGCGGATTTGTGATCGCCTCGCTTGGAAATCCTCACAATTTGAGCAAGAGGATATTTCGCGAAACGCGTTCTGACCCGGAAGCCAAACCTCGATATCATAAGTTTTTGCTGCAGAAAAACCCATATCACCTGCACAGAGGGAAATCACTCGGTAAGGAAGCTCAAGCAACTGGAGGACTTCCTCAGCGTCTTGAACCATTTTTTCCAATTCTTCGTAGGAATTGGCGGGTTCAACTACCTTAACTAATTCTACTTTTTGAAATTGATGTTGCCGAATTAAGCCCCGCGTATCCTTCCCATAGGAACCAGCTTCACTTCTAAAGCAGGGCGAATAAGCTGTGAAATACCGTGGCAGTGTCGATTTTTCAACAATCTCTCCTCGCAAGATATTGGTGAGAGGCACTTCCGAGGTAGGGATCAAAAATAGTTCCCGATCAGCAAGTCCTGTCTTAAACAAGTCCTCTTCAAATTTAGGAAGCTGTCCTGTTCCCGTCATGCTCGCGCGGTTCACCATAAAGGGAGGAATCACTTCCTGGTAACCGTGCTGGCGGGTATGAAGGTCCAGCATAAATTGTATCAGTGCTCGTTCTAGCGCTGCTCCTGCTCCAAAGTAGAGGGCGAAACGAGCCCCAGCCATCTTTACGGCGCGTTCGAAATCCAAAATTCCAAGCTTTTCGCCTAATTCCACATGCTCTTGAGCCTGGAAGTTAAGTTTTTTTGGGCTACCCCATTTACGGACTTCCAGGTTAGCTTCGCTAGTTGCGCCTTCGGGGACGCTTTCGTGGGGAATATTTGGAATACGAAGTGCCAACTCCTGCATGTCTTCTTCCGCACCTCGGAGAGTCTCCTCCAAACCTTTTATTCGCTCACCGAGCTCCCGCATCGCGGCAACTTTGACGTCTGCTTGTGCGGCAAGGCTTGGGTCAGTTTTGGCTTTAGATTTTAGCTGGGCAATTTCCTGAGAGGTTTGGTTCTTCTGAGCTCTTAGTTTCTCGGTTTCTTGAATCAGCTCTCGTCGACGTCGGGAAAATTCCACAAGTTTCGACGAAAGCTCGGGGCCAGCATTTCTTTTCTTAAGTGCTTTTTCTAGATCTCCAACATTTTCCTGAAAATAACGTGAGTCCAACATGGGCCCAGCCTACCATAGCCGCTTAAAAACAAGATGCGAAATCAGACTTATCCATCGCGTCAGGCTCCATTTCTAAATACTTCCTAAAGGCAATACAAGCGGAGTTAAGGTCATTCATATCTCGGTAAACAAGTCCGAGCCTTTTATATAAAAGTGGATTAGCTTTATCTATATCAATAGCGCTTTTCACCAAACTAATTGCCGCCTGGTAGTTCTTAAGCCCTAAATTTGCCCACCCCGCCTGCTGCTTGGCTTCTGATGACCTTGGATTCAACTGCATAGCTTTAGTGAATTGAATCAATGCGTCTTGAATTCGACCCAAGTCCAATAGCTCTTTTCCGTAGGCAATGAGAGCTTGGAAGTTATTAGGGTTGTTTTCTAACTCTTTACGAAACTCCTCAGCCGCTACCTTATGATTGCCTTGAAGAGCGTATAAAGCTCCCAGATAATAATGCAAATTAGGATATTTTGGATAAATGGAATAAATTCTATCGAGTTCCTCTTTAGCCTTATCGAAATGCGCTTTTCTAGCAAAAATTTTATACCGCTCCAAATAACCCGAAGGATCAGAAGGATTTCTCTCTGAATAAGATTTATACGCCGCCAAAGCACTGTCCAAAGCTGTGTTATCAAAGCCTTCCCGGTTCATATGAACTTGCGCTTGCAGCTTCCAAGTATAGGCATAATCAGGATTACTTTGAAGAGCTTGCCCAATATTATATTTCGCTTCTTCCCATGCGCCCTTTTGAATCTGAAATTCAGCGATAGCTGCCAAATATTCTGCGCGGGACTCCTTATTCTGATTGATCTCGTCCTGCAGCATACTAATTGCACGATCTATGGACTCAGTCTCGGCTACACATTTAGCAATATTTATTTTGATCGCGACGTTCAACGGATCAAAACGAAGCGCCAGCGAGAAAAAAAACGGCGCGTCCTTAAAGTTCTTTGTAGACATCAAACTCTTACCATATGCAGCGTATACTGCTGAATCAATCACGTCCCGAGCCATAGCTTTTTTGTAATAAAGCTGGGCCTCAATGGGACGATCTTGCTTCTGGTTCATATCAGCAGCGGCCTTATCAATCGCACTTTGGCTTACTGGAAGTTTCCGAAATCGATCCATGGCTTTTGTTGCATCTGCCCATTCGTAACTTTGGATAAGGGAATCAATATATTTCGACCAAACGCGAATATCATCGGGTGACCGATCCGCGGCCAATTTATAATTGGCCTTGGCGTTTTCAACGTCGTGAAGATTATTAAACATGTCCCCCATTTTTACCAAGG
>JBDSKY010000368.1:0-2553 GCA_039916675.1 Bdellovibrionia bacterium | reverse complement strand
TCACCTACTCCTTCTGTCGGGAAATAGGCACGATCCATGAAACTACTGCTCTTGACGACTAGCTGTATGTCGGGCCGCTTGAAACTTCTTTTACCTTTGCCAGTACAGTAGAAAAGTAGTACTTTTTGCACAAATTCAGATTCACTGTGGCTCACTTCTACCATCTTGAACAGCTCTTGGTTAGTCAATATCTTCTCTTTCATATTCCGCTTCCAAGAAGAACGATTTTTATGAAGGAGATCGATAATGTCTAAATACAGAGAGCTGACCTTCTCCGCAACAAGGGGTGACCGGTCAATACATCCGTTTTTTTTAACTACTTGATAAACGGAGCGAACTTTCTGTAGATAGTCCATTTCATCTTCATCAAAGGGGTTCGATCCATATTTATCCAGACAAACTTCTTGTTCGCCCTCGTTGACGAAGTGATTCAAAGTATCAGCCATAGTTCCGCTATCTGGTTTTGCGAGACGGAACAAATTAGCTTTAGGTGAAGCGGCCACTTCACTCCTTGAGACATTTTTATTGCAGTACCTTATATTAGACAAACACATCTGTTCTTCTAAAAGGGCAGCAGAAGCGTGTGCCCAGCAAAGAGGTGATCTCCGTTGATTTGTGTCGGGGCCCATTTTATTGCGATTGTCAAAAGCAATCTCTTCACATTGGGCGTGTTGGATCTCATGAAGATCCCAGTCTTCTCTTTTGATTCGGTCTCTTATTTCTTGCACTGAAATTTTCAACAAAATTCTTCTGTCTTCTAATGCTTTCACTTGTTTACTAATCTGTCCTCTTTCCAGATCGCCGACCGCCGCATTAGTTTCTCTCTTTTTGAGTCTATTGAGCTGGAGATCATTTTCTAATATAAGTATTTCCCTACGTAATAAACCCATTCGCATTGTCCAGATTTCTTTAGCAAACACCATGGCTTCCATGAAATGCTTTGGGGGTAGATACTCATTCCAGCTTTTTGTATTTTCTGAATCGAGTTTAACCACTTCTCCATTTTCGCCCATATTTACGGTCCAATAGCGAAGGTCTGTTTTTTCTATTTGGGCAGGGATCAATTGAGCGCTGGGGATCACCGCCATTCTTGATTTCCCTGCCTGGTTGGTCCAGACAACAGTGGTATCCGTTTCAGTTTTTGAGCGGATTCGAGCGTTTAATCTTTTTCCCCGTTTATTGACCACTTGAACTAACTGCCCTTCCTTCCAGACGTCGGGAGGGTAAAAATGTTCCTTGGCAAATTGGGGTTCTAATCGAGATAATTCTTCTTTCTTTTTTGTAATTTCTTTCTCAAGTAGTGGCGTATCCGCCAAAGCCCCATGCACGACAAATACAAGAACGAAGATAAGTGAAAAATTCATTGTAACTAATTTTAAGGTGAATTTAATTATAATGAAAGGCTCAAAAAGCGTGCTGGTATCATTGTGCTATTCCATTTACAAAAATATTCAAATAGCCATAGAATAGATCTATGCTTATTACAGTGGGGTTTTTGCTCGCGCTTAATGGTCTTATTTCGCAAAGTCTAGCAACATCGTGTGAAGAAAAGTTCCGAATTCAACCCAGTCAATTCAATGAGCATGTCTTACCATCCGGCGGCCTCACGAAAATTTCACCTTACTCATCCCATGTAAGCGAAACAGATATTCTTAAGAATAATGGGCGAAATCTAGCCAATCCCTTGATACCTCATGCCCACAAAATGGACGTAGGCCAAAAATATCATGGTTCCACCAGCGAAACATTTCGATTAGAGGGACTAAAAAAGAAGAAAAAATTTCATGAGTTCTTCCAAAAGAATTTTCCTGAAATCAAGCTTCCTCAAACCGAAATGGATTTTTGGTCCCATTTGAAAATCACTAATCCCAAAAATTTCCAAATTGCCATATCGGCGGCCAAAGCCCTTGAGGTCAGGGGGTACCCTCTTAGTGGATTTATCTACATTGTAAACCCGAACCTGAGCATATCCATTGCGCCTAGGACAATAATAAACGGTAAGGATACCGGAGACGCAAAACACATTGGATTAGCAAACGGAGATTCGATTCTGGCGTCAGGGGAGCTTGATGTTCAATACTTTCCAGAGAAGCACCTCCGATATAATCTAAAATCCGGTACATACATGGCAGCGCTCAAAGAACCCGAACAGTTCAATATATGTATCGAGATGAAAAATTATCTCGTTGAATTGACAAAGTTTCCTACTGAGTTTTCTGAAGCTTTTTAGAATGTGACGGGAAGCTATACTTTGAGCTTAAAGTTATCTCAGTTGCCATCAGAAATGGCGTCAATAAATTTAACTATTTCGATATTATCTGAGACAGCCCCAGCATTTTGGAGAATTTTGACAACTTCAAATCTGTCTTTTCTGATTGCGTATTCTAGTGGTAGGTAGCCTTCAAAAGACTTTTTTAGCAGTATCATCGGTATTTTTTCTATAAATATTGGAATCAGATGAGTAAGATTATCATCTATCGCACCAAAGAAGGAATTATTAGCTCTTTCCGGAGAAACAAATATATTATTAAAATAGGCCAATACTTCACTATC
>JBDSKY010000367.1:0-5161 GCA_039916675.1 Bdellovibrionia bacterium | reverse complement strand
ATGCGTCATTATCACACAGAGTTTTCAGCCAACGGGAAGAATTGGAAAGCCTGGAAGGATTATAAATCTCATTTGAACTCACGGTATTCTTCTATTGAAATTGGCCCCGAGAATGTTCGTTACTATAGCCATCCAAAATATTCGATGGTGACCTTTACCCAGAATTATCGGTCTAAACTGAAATCGGGTAGGTGGGGACATCGATCACGAGGAACTAAGATTCTGTATATTGCAGAAGAAGCGGGTCAACCTAAGATCATTGCGGAGACTTTCACGCAATCGATGTGGTAGGCGAGAGTCCATGATTCAACAAGTAGAAACCCTAATTATAGGGGCTGGCGTAATTGGAAGCAGTGTCGCAATGCATCTAGCCAAGGCTGGAATGACTGACATTCGCGTTATAGATTTTGATTTGGAAGGTTCTTTGAGTAGTTCTGAACTCAATGCCGGTGGTGTCAGAGCCACTTGGGTGCAACCGTTAAATATTCAGTTGTCGAAGGCTTCAATCGATTATTTCGCTTCGGTGGCTGAAGATGTAGGTTACAAAGCGTGTGGGTATCTTTGGTTGCATTCGAGTTCGAGATTTGACGCCGCTTTAAAGGCCAGGGAAACCCAGGTCAAAATGGGATGGCCGGTCGACGTGTTGGACCTTGCTGCCCTCAAGCGTCACGCGCCTTTTATAGATAAAACGGACGGGATTGCCGGCGCTATTTTTGGGCCCCGTGACGGATTGATTAATCCAAATTTATTAAAATCTCATTATCGTAATTTGGGACGGGCGTTAGGTGTTATTTATGATGATCGGACTTTATTAAGAGCGGTCGAGTTTACCGTAAATGGGGCTAGGCCCATAAAAGCCATTGCAGAGCGATTCGAAAATGTAATGTCCCATGAAACGAAGCTGGAAATCCTTTCTAAGGATCGGTTCAAAACTCAAGGATTGAAAGAATCTCCTCCCGTCTATGGCAGACAAGTTATCGAATACCAGGCAGAAAGAATTATTAATTGTGCAGGCCCGTGGGCTGCGCAGATTGCGGATATTTTGAATTATAAAAGTCCGGCCTACCCATTGCGGCGACAGGTTTGCATTTTTGATTGCAAGGATCTTGATTTAACGCCGTATGGAATGATTGTCGATACGAGTGGAGTATATTTTCATCCGGAAGCTACAAACGGCTTAGCAGGTTATGCGAGTCTTGCCGAACCTCCAGGGATCAATTACGCTTATGATGGGGAAAAGCTGTTCATGGACGTGATTTGGCCGTCATTATATGAGAGATCTTCCTGTTTTGAGAGATTAAAGCATATTACCGGCTGGTCGGGGCTCTATGAGGTATCTCCCGATGACTGTGCTATTCTAGGACCAGTCTCCTATAATCTGGGACCAGCGGGTAATTCCGGTAGTTCTGTTAGATTAAAAGACCGGGTTTTTGAAGCCCATTCGTTTTCTGGCCATGGTGTAATGCAAAGCTACAGTGCAGGATTGGCCCTTTCAGAAAGGATTATTCGGGGAAGATTTGAGACAATCGATTTAAGTTGTATGTCTGCTGACCGTTTTCAAAAGAATGAACAAAAGAATGACTTATTACATGAAGACTTAATTATCTAGCTCGATGGGGAAAAATTATGCAAATGCGGGAATATTTGACTAAATATGACAGTTTAGCTTCAGAGGATGCGCTATTTGATATTCCAATGCGAAAGGAATATTTAATTTCCAAAATCGGCCGAGGTAAAAAGGTTCTCGACGTCGGTTGCCTCGGTGGAAAAATGTCCCGTTTCATAATGGACCAGAACAATGAGGTCTGGGGAGTAGAGGTTAATCCCATAGCCGCAGAAGCGGCGAAGAAGCGAGGAGTTAAGGTTCAGCTGGCTAATGTTGAGGACGGCCTGCCTTTCGATGATGAAAGTTTTGATGTAGTTAATGCTGGCGAAATCCTCGAACATTTATATGATACCAAAAACTTTTTTGAAGAAGCGCGGCGAGTTTTAAAGCCAGGTGGACTCTTAATTTTTACTACAACGAATTTGAATAGTTTGGAAAATCGGATTCGTGTGGCTGCGGGTGGATACCTTTCGATGGCTGGGGCCTATCCCGAGGATCATTTTGGTGCGCACGTTAGAGTTTTTAATTTGCCTAAAATTCGTGAGCTCTGTTTTGAAACAGATTTTGAAGTTATGGATGTGTCTGGCGTTACCAGCCTGGATTCACGAGGCAAATGGATAGACGGGCCCCTGGGATTGATAGGAAAGCTGCTTCCTAGTTTTTCTAAAATATTACTCATCACCGCTCAGAAGCAGTAATGCCGTTATTTTCCTCGAAGTCTCCTTTACAAATTTCTCCTATGCTTGAGGACAGGTTTCCACTTACTTGTGCAGTTTTAGCTGCTGGAGTTGCGGAAGGTGTTGCTCCCGGTTTTGTAGCCGGGCTTTGGCAGCTGAAGTACCCCGACGAAATGAATATAATGGCTTGGGGACAGCGCCGGGTCTTTCCTACACCACAGCCCATGCTGGCAAACACAGTCTTTGATCTAGCGTCGCTGACCAAAGTTTTTGCTACGGCCCCGCTAGCTGCTGCTTTGGTGGATCGTGGATGGTTATCCTGGGATACTCCAATTGCCGCACTTTTGCCTGACTATCCCTATCCCAAGATTGAAGTGCGGCATCTCTTGTCGCATACGGCGGGATTGGCCGCATGGGCGCCTTTTTGGAAAACTCTTTGGGAGCAGTTTGCACCTATTCCTTTGTGGCAGGTTTCAGTTCAAGACAGACAGATAGCCATGAAAAAGCTGGTGTTTGCCGTACCACCCGAGTCCCCTCCAGGCGAGCGTTGCGTTTACTCTGATCTATCCTTTTTAATTTTAGGTTTTGCCTTGGAAGAGCTTACTCATCTCCCTTTGGATCAAGCCGTAAGAAAATGGGTATGGGATCCAATGGGGATTCGAGGCGCCAAATATTTTCATACGAACCTCGATATTAGTAGGGCGATGTCGCAGGGTATTCGGCTGGAATACGCTGCCACTGAGGATTGCTCAACGCGAGGAGGGGTTCTCCAGGGTCAGGTTCACGATGACAACTGTTGGGCAATGGGTGGCTTTGCGGGGCACGCTGGGGCTTTTGGCCAGGCCAGTGATGTGCTCCAGTACGCTAGGGGATTGTTTCAAGGATTTTTGTCTCCTCAAACGTTACAAGCCATGTGGACGAAGGTTTCAAAGCCGTTAGGGTGTGAGCGCACGTTGGGTTGGGATACTCCCTCGGCTAATGCCTCCTCGGTAGGCACAAAGTTTTCGCCTGCTTCTGTAGGACATCTTGGCTTTACGGGAACTTCTCTCTGGATAGATCTTGAAGCAGAGCTGGCTGTTACCCTTCTGTCAAATCGGGTTCATCCATCCCGTGAAAATACTCACATTAAAAACTTTAGACCCAGATTCCATGATGCGATTCGACTTGACCTAGGGCGGTGATGGGTCAAAACTCCACTTATGAGAGCTAAGTCCGACTTAATTGATTTTCGTTCTTTAAAACAGGTGCACATCGTTGGAGTCTGCGGCACATTAATGGGGGCTTTCGCGGCATTCCTGAAGCGAAAAGGAATTTTGGTAACTGGCAGTGACCAAAATATTTATCCGCCCATGAGTGATGTATTAAGAGACGCCGGTGTTGAACTTCTCACAGGATATCGAAAAGAAAATTTAATGAGAGAAGGAGTCCGTCCGGATCTCGTGGTTATTGGGAATGTAATCCGAGCAGATAACCCCGAAGCAATAGCAGCCATTCAAGAGGGCTATTCCTATGCTTCTCTGCCAGAAGCGATGGAAAAACTTTTTCTACAAAAGACGAGAAATTTAGTTGTAGCCGGAACTCATGGCAAGACGACTACATCCAGTATTTTGGCTCACACTCTCGTTAGATGCAAAAAAAACCCAAGCTATTTTATCGGAGGAGTTTCTTACGATCTTCCCGTAAGCTTTCATCTCGAACCCGAAGAGTTCGCGGAAAGTGGTGGGGGGGGGCACACACCCCAGCTTTTTGTACTTGAAGGAGACGAGTATGACACCGCTTTTTGGGATAAAGTTCCCAAATTTAACCATTACTGCCCTGATGATGTCATCTTAACTTCGGTTGAGTATGATCATGCAGATATTTATCCAGATTTTCCGGCTGTAATGAGAGCATTTGAAGGACTGGTAAAGAGGATTCGTCCCGGAGGGCGTCTAATCAGCTGCTTTGACTATGAGTCCGTACGAAGCTTAAGTCAAAGGGCAGCAGTTCCGGTAATTTCTTATGGCAGCCGTCTTGAAACGGGGGCACGTTTTACTCCTGGTAATGTCCACTATCTGGGTGAGAGAACTTCTTTTGAAATTTTGGACCAAGGTAAGAAAGTGGGACAAGTCACACTTCAAATTCCTGGAATGCACAATGTGTTAAATGCACTTGCCGTGTGGATTCAATGCCAGGAATTAGGCGTTGAACCTAAGTATATTGCTGATGCTCTTAATAATTTTAAGGGTGTAAAAAGGCGACAAGAAGTAAAGGGAGAGGTAGGAGGCGTATTGGTAATAGATGATTTTGCCCATCATCCCACAGCGGTTCGGGAGACTCTCCGGGCTCTTCGTGCCAAATATCCAACGCGTCGACTGGTAACTGCTTTTGAGCCCCGCAGTGCAACTTCCCGAAGGAAAGTTTTTCAGAAGGACTATGCCGCTGCACTCGGAGAGGCAGATGTAGTTTATATCTCAGCGCCTTTTGATCAATCCCGAATTGCGGCTGATGATCAGTTCTCGAGCGAAACACTTGTTGATGACCTGAAGCGAACTGGAAAGGAAGCCCAAGTTTTCAAAACAGTGGAAGAGGGCGTGCAGGTTTTGGCGAATGCTTCGAAATCGGGAGATTTAGTGGCAGTGCTCTCGAACGGAGGTTTTGGGGAGTTTATCCCCAAACTTTTGGCCTTGTTGCCAGTTCGGTCGAGGTGATCTGTTCCGGTATTTAATTTTTTACTGAGAGACGTTCGTCAATACTAGCCGCTTTGCCTTCTTCAATAGTGACGGATACAGATTTTTCCATTCCTAAAATTTCATTTGTGAGCTGGATTATGTAGGTCCCTACGGGAATTTTTTCGTTTTCTATCGGGGTCTTCCGTTTCCATGCAGAGCCGTTAATA
>JBDSKY010000366.1:0-3875 GCA_039916675.1 Bdellovibrionia bacterium | reverse complement strand
CTTGCGGACTTTGAGAAAAATGGAAGTTATCGTGTGAATTATGAAAAGGCTTGGAATTATAATCTCTCCCCTGGACGAAAGAGCGGCACCGATTTTACCGATTCATGTGGTTCTGATTATAAGGAATTCTGTTCCAATAGTGCCGGGCAGGGGCGCCTCTATTGTACGCAACCCGTTACAGACCCCATTCAGTGTGGGTACTTGTCACAGATACTGCCGGCAGTGGTTGGAGCAAGAGTAGGAAAATTCCATTCGTTTTTAGATTTGGCTAATGCATCAGCATCCCTTCAAAAAGCCATAGATTATCTTAAGCAGGGGATTCCAGTAGTGGTGGAGACCACGTTAACTAAAGTTTTTTATGCGCCCTATCACGGGTATGTGGCTGAGCCTTCTCCTAATGATAGAACGGTGGGGGGGCACTCGACCCTTGCTGTGGGCTACATCTCGGAGGCTGAGCTACAAGATTCTTTGCCCGCAAGAGCGGTGGCCGGCAATGGAGGATTTTTTATTATTAAAAATTCTTGGGGTCCAAGCATTGGAGATGCTGGATATTTTTACGTTTCATTTAAATATCTTGAGAAATACGTGTACTCACTTTTTGCCATCCAAGATGTTAATCTGGTGCAGTAGTCCTATACGGACTTAACTATTTTCCCTTCCCTTGACAGAGCAATTTCAGTATTTATAATATTCTTTAGAGGATAAATAAATAGGATGAATAAAGAGGATAAATAAACTTTCAAAGGGAGGAATGTATGAAAAAATTATTTAAAAAACAAGTATTTGCATTGAGTGCTTTCTTTCTCGCAGGTTCCTTAGCCTCGGTAACAGCATTTTCAGCCAATACAAAACCGGTAGAGTCTGATGACTCCGGGAAGACGGTAGAAAATAATACTCAAGATCAGATGGCTGAAAAACGTCAAAAAATTAGTCAGGAAGCAATGGCTGCCATCAGAGAAACTCAAAACGCTCTAAAGTCCTTGGATGATGGGAAGACAAAGGAGGCACTCTCAGCTTTGGAACGTGCCACCGGTAAACTGGAGCTGATATTGGCGCGTGAACCCACGTTATCGCTTGCGGCGGCAGGGGTTTGGGTAACTACCCAGCGAACTCTTGCAGATGTGAATCAGGTAGCCGAATTACGGAGTCAAGCTTTGAGGCTTCTGAACGTCGGGCGTCTGCAGGAAGCACGGCATCTGCTTCAAAATCTTGCTAGTGAAACTATAATCAATGTTTCTAATATTCCCCTGGTGACTTATCCCTCTGCGATTAAGGAAGCAGTGCGCTTTGTTGATCAGAGTAAGATGGATGATGCAAAAAGAGTATTGCAAACTGCCCTCAATACTCTCGTGATTACTCAGACTGTGATCCCAGTACCCGTGGTCCAGGCTGAGCAGAAGTTGAAAAAAGCTGAGGCATTGGCAGAAACCAAAGACCGCCCCGCTGATTCAAATGCTCAAATGACGAGTCTGCTGAAAGAAGCTCGCACGGATTTGGAACTCGCTCAAGCACTGGGATACGGTACAAAAGACGATTTCAAAAATCTATATGAGCAGCTTAAAGACATAGAAAATAAGACCGAGAAAGGTAAATCAGGCAACAACATTTTCGCAAAGATTAAAACTTCTATTTCTGATTTGCTGAAAAAGGCGGCTCGGCCTTTCGAAAAAGACAATATGTCTTAATACCTCGATAAACTCTGAGACTTTTATTGAACATCAAACCCCGCCAAGAAAGGCGGGGTTTTTTACTTAAAGATCCTAGAAGGCGATCTTATTCTAATCCTACTCGCAGTCCCACGTTTCCTAGGTTCTCTACGGTAAGAAGGACTTGAGTTCCCGCAGTCAGCGCTACAGCTTGAGTCGCTGCGCCTGCCAGCACGATGCTTCCTGCAGGCAGGGTCAAGCCTCTCGAATGAAGCATTTCACAGAGTTGAACTAATGAGTTGAGAGGATTCCCCGAGATTTCTTTGGAAGACGCTTTTTGAACAGTCTCCTCATTTATTTTCATTTCCATCTCCAAGTTCTCTAAGTCGAGTTCATTAATCTTTTTTACTGTATTGGAAAGAACAAAATAAGAAGAAGAGCAGTTGTCTGCGACAACATCGGGAAGAGAAAAATACTTGAAGTTCAGAAACCTTGAATCTAAAATTTCCATTGCCGCGCAGACTCCGGAAACAGCCTCAATAATTTGGTTCCGACTTACGGGGCCTTTAAGTTCTTTATCGATGAAAAATGCAATCTCTGGTTCTATCTTGGCATGAAGTGAATATTTTAATGAAAAAGCAGTGTCTTCCTGCACTCGCATAACATCCGTCAAAACTCCATAAATCGGAGTGTTCAGGTTCATCTGTTCGCGTTTGGCTTTGGAAGTAAGCCCCATTTTAAAGCCTACTTGCCTCTCGCCCCGCGCTAATCGAATTGCAATCCCTGCATCTTGGATCTGATAAGCGTCATCTAGGCTCATCTCAGGGTAAGTGAGGGTAAGCCTTTCGATTTCCCGGATTTCCATCGTGGCTTCGTTTAGAGTCTTGGCAGTTTTTAAAATTTCGTTTTTGTCCATGATTCAGTCTCCATCTCGCTGTATAGTCTTTTTTCTCGAGGAAAACAAATGGGAGTCAAAATCATGAACGACAAAACCGGATATTTTGATATTAGTCCGGAAATATCTCAAAGTCTCGCAGTCTGGCCAGGAGACGAAAAGTATCGGCGTCTCGTTAACATCGATTTTAAGGACGGCGGGAATTTGCTGCTTTCTTCGATTCAAACCACGGTCCACTTGGGTGCTCATACCGACGCCCCGAATCATTACGATCCGGAGGGGGAAGGAATAGGGGAACGCAAGCTGGATTATTATTTAGGACCCTGCCAAGTAATTACGGCTCTCAAGCCGCGAGGATCAAGGATCTTGCCGGAAGATTTGGGCCCTGTAAAAATCTTGGCCCAACGAGTACTCATTAAAACTAAATCGTTTCCCGATCCAAATCAATGGAACGCCGATTTTAACTCGCTTTCGGCCGAGCTGATCGAATATCTCGCTGAGCGAGGCGTCATACTTGTAGGGATTGATACCCCGTCGATCGACCTTTTTGATGACAAGCTCTTGCTCTCTCACAAGGCAGTTTATGCTAGAGATCTAGCAATTCTGGAAGGGGTGATTCTAGATGAGGTGCCTGATGGCACCTATACTTTAGTAGCATTGCCGCTTCGATTAAAAGACGCGGATGCTTCTCCAGTGCGGGCCATTTTATTAAAAAATGATGAAATAAATAAGGAGTAAAAGTGCAAAATTTAAAAAACTACATAGGCGGAGAACTGGTGCCTCCGATTTCTCGCGCGTACCTCCCGAATTTTTCGCCTGCTACGGGATCCATTTATTCTCATACGCCAGACTCGGGAGAGGAAGACGTGTCGGCTGCTCTTGAAGCGGCTATGAACGCTTATCCCTCCTGGTCCGCCCTCACCTCCACTGAGAGAAGTAGGTATCTAAGAAAAATCGCAGAGGCCATCCGTGCCCGAAGGGATGAGTTTGCAAGAGCGGAAAGTGTAGATACCGGTAAACCTTTGTCCACGGCGTTAGAAGTGGATATTGCTCGGAGCATTCAGAATTTTGAATTTTTCTCCGAAGCTGCAACGCAGTTCTCGAGTGAATCCCATGCTACCGATCAGACCGCCATTAATTATACCCTGAGAAACTCTCTGGGAGTGGTTGTGTGTATTGCTCCTTGGAATCTACCTCTTTATCTCTTGTCATGGAAGATCGCTCCTGCTTTGGCCATGGGGAATACAGTGGTTGCTAAGCCTTCGGAGCTCACGCCTATGACGGCATTTTTATTGTCACAGGTTTGCATCGAGGTAGGTCTGCCTCCCGGAGTT
>JBDSKY010000365.1:0-4009 GCA_039916675.1 Bdellovibrionia bacterium | reverse complement strand
CTTGAACTTCGTCGAAATCGCTTCCAAAGCCTAGGCCTTTCATGGCCCGGGACGACCGAAGGGACTTTTCAAGTAACACAGGGGGGAATTCAAAACTTAATGCAATTAGACCTTAAACTCCAACAGTTACAAGGAGCGGGGGAAGCTAAAATCCTATCGCAACCTGAGCTTGTCGTCAGAGCACCCGGTGAAGCCGAGCTGTTTGCCGGAGGAGAGCTCCCCATTCGGACAAAAACCAAGCTTCAAAATAATGTGATCTGGAAAAACTATGGACTCACTCTCCGCCTTAAGGTCACCCATACTGCAGGTAATAAAATTAGACTCGATATTTTTACTGAAGTGAGCCACCTGGATTTCCAAAATGGACTAGGAGAAATTCCAGGTATCCAAGCCAACCGGATTAAAACCCAGGTAGACGCCACTTTTAGCAGCCCTCTGCTTCTTTCTGGCCTCCTCAAGCAGTGGGTCAGAAAGGAGGCCAGGGGATTTCCTTTTCTGCGAAGCATTCCCATACTTGGACTACTTTTTGGTTCACGGGACTATCTACAAGAGCGTTCCGAATTGGTCGCCATCCTTTATCCCTATGCGGCCCCGCCTGAAACAGATTCGAGAGACTTGATCCGATTTATGCCCAAAGGTCATCTTCCACCTCCAGAAAGCTGGATCAGCCCAAGAGAAGAAAAACTATTAAGGGAATCTAAGGATTACCCGTGGAATGCTTTGCAATGAGCACTCCTCTTTATGAAACTCCTCCTTGGTTGAACCAGGCGCTAGCTAACCCAAAAGTCACCGATTTATGCCTCAATGGTTCTCAATCTGCTTTTTTGGATCAAGGACAGGGTCTTGAAAAACTGGAAATCAAGGACGCCTCTTTTGATGACCATAAGCTTCGGGAGTGGGTTATTGGTCAGCTGGGCCTCGCAGGAAAAACTTGGGATGCAAAACATCCTTTTGTGGATTGTACATTGCCGAGCGGACACCGACTTCATGTTGCTTTTCCTCCACTTACCCGACAAGGGATTTTAGTTTCTCTTCGTAGATTGCCCGTCTCTAAACAGGGAAATGACTCTGGACCACACCGATGGCACAACTCCCCTTTCTTTAAACCCCTTGCAGAAGCTGTTCGGCGAGGTGAATCCGTGCTGATTTCCGGATCGACTGGAAGCGGAAAAACGACTTTAATAAGTGATTTACTCGAAGAAATCCCACACTCCGAACGAATTATTGCCTTAGAAGACACGCCTGAACTGGCTCCTGGACATCCCCATTTCCTTACTCTACTGAGTCGCCCCCCCAATGCGGACGGATATGGTGAAGTGACTCTTCGTACTCTGCTCAAACAGACGTTAAGAATGCGCCCGGACCGAATTATTCTTGGAGAATGCCGAGGGAGCGAAGTGCTTGATCTTCTCCAATCTTTAAATACGGGCCATCACGGATCCCTCGCAACGCTTCACGCAAACTCCCCCCGCGATGCTTTGAGGCGAATCGAGCTCCTCTGCTTGATCTCAAACGGAGGCGCCATTCCTATTTCTGCCATTAGAGAGCTTTTGACTTTGGGGATTCAATGGATCGCTCAAGTTAAGCGATTTGGGGCAATACGTCGAATTTCTGAACTCTGCCAGGTCCAAGGGCGCGAAGGAGATACAATTTTACTGAGGCAAATGCTAGAGTCGATCTGAAAATGAATAATCCTGCGATGAATTTAGAAGTTATGAATAACGATACCCAGCGCGCCTTTCACGAGCTTTGGTACCTTAAACTCAACGATCCTGTTTCACAACGCGCTCTTTGGCTAAGATTTACCCTTCTCTCAAGTGGAAACGGATTCAAACGGGTCGCTGAAGCATGGGCGGTCTATTTCCATAGAACCGAGAACCGCGAAGTTAAAAAAGTGGCGCTCAAGCAGTCGTACGATCTTAGCGCTTTTTCAGCGCCCTTAAATGGAGGATTACGGATCGGGGACAACGAATTAACAGCAACCACTACCAGAGGCCTAGTCCAATCAAAAGGCAACTCCATCAGCTGGGATTTCTCGTTTATCCAGGAACGAAATAGTACTTTCAATCTACTCCCGGATTTCATCTCACGAGTGGGTTTCAAAAAAACCTCTGCTGAAACTCTTTGTGAAGAATTAATTTTTTCTGGAGTTACGGAAATCAATGGCGAGACCATCCACTGGAAAGACGCGCCTGGCATGATAGGGCATTTCTATGGCCCCAAAAGTGGTCATTCCTGGACCTGGGGTCAGTGCAATTCCTTTGCAGACGAAGCAGGAAAGCCTGTATCGTTTGTCTTTGAAGGGCTGAGTGCTCGGGCACAAATGGGCCCAATCACAACTCCACAAATGTCGTCATTCTATTTTTATTATCAAAACCAGGATTACAGTTTCAATTCGCTAAAAGATATCATCTACCTGAAATCTAAAAACACATTAAATAAATGGGAATTTCAGGCCGATCGCGGAGATATTCTATTTAGAGGTTATATTAAATCGGAGTACAAAGATTTTGCAGGCCTCACTTATGAGGACACCAATGGATCTTTGCTTTATTGCGCAAATTCCAAACTTTCGAGTATGAAGGTATTAGTTTATAAACGCGGCAAATTAGAATCCAGCTTCATCGCTGATGGTACTGCTGCGTTTGAAGTAGTATCTCGTAACAAGAATCCTTATGTGCCAATTATTGTTTAGTCGGGAAAGTTCACGGTTTGACTGACTAGTTATCGAACTGAGGCTTTTTGACACTTTCTAACCAGAATTTCCCATTTCCCGGAAACTTCCAGGGTTTGCCCCCAAGTATCAGGGAGATAAAAAGAGTCCACACTACCCACCGAAAAAAGAAATCTGCTTGATCGGGAAGCCTAGAATTCACCTAGGTCTCCCATTACGTCTCCGGCAGCCAAACAGAGACCAAAAGCAAGCAATCCAAACAGGGCGGGGGCTACACAAACAAACAAAGGTTTCAAAGCCCGAGTCGCCAGCAATCCTAACTCACGTTCAACGAGAGACTTCATCTCCTGACGCAAGGCCTGAAAAACGGTCTCAACTCGCTCGAGGCAAGGACGTCCCTCCATAGTACTAACTTGAATCGATTTTTTTATCGAATTCCCTGCTTCTAAAATTGCCTTCTCGGCAGGGCCTTGAACGCGAAAAAAACCTTCCACTTGTTTTGTTCTGGTCGCAGACTCCCAAATGGAATAACCCCACGCCAACGCCAAATCCCGGGAATCTTTTGCCAAAAGATTTAGAGCTCCTGTCCAAGCAATATCAGCCGGTGTTCCCGTTCTCAATAGAGCGAGGAATCTTTCACCCGCACATTGAGAGCTCAGCACCCAATTCCGATTTTTAACTGCTAATCCTCCCCATCTAGCAACCTCAGCCAAGTGAAGCAACCAAAGAGCACCTATTCCTGTAAGGATAATTGCTGAACAACAGGCTAAGAACCAAGCCTTGCCATGTTCGCGCACCGTAGGCAGCAAAAAATAAAGTGCAGTTCCTAAAGCCGGAACTAGCATCGAACAGGCCAAAGCTTGCCCTGAAGCCTGAGAAGATCTGGCTCGCGCCTCTGAAAGAGAGGCTATCTGGGCCTCTGCCAAATTTCGAAGCCTACGAAGCGTCGGGATAAGCGAGCCTCCCGTAGAACGCAGCTCATTTAAACTCTCACTCGCGAGGCTACCCCAAGGTTGGGATAATTTCTGAATTAGGTCCCAACGTTCTGGCGTAGGAATCATTCCCGCTAGCAGGGTTTCTTCAATTTCACGCAGCACATTAGATACGGCCTGAAGTTCCACTTGGTTGCGACCAAAGCCCCATAGACTTGAAAATGCAATCAGTTCAGATTTTAATTTCCTAAAACTCATCAGTAAGAAAAAAATAGAAGCGGTCCAGAGGAACATGCAGAGCAAAGGACTGCAGGACGCGTGCTGAAAAAGATGAGGCTTAGTAAATGTAAGAGGCTCTGAAATCGGACCAATGCCCCGAAAACCGGTCAAAAATTACGAGGCC
>JBDSKY010000364.1:0-3245 GCA_039916675.1 Bdellovibrionia bacterium | reverse complement strand
TCATCGAACCAGCTACAGTGTCTGTGACTGTTATGCTATGGAGTCCTGAAGTCTTTAAAGTACCTGAAAAACTCTTAACTCCGGCATCTCCAGTCACAAAGGTGTAGTTAGAAGGTAGAACTGCGATTGAATCACTTGATGTGAAATGGACCGTTCCGAGATAACTTGTTGCAGTATTTCCATAGATATCTTTAGCAGTCACTCCAAAATTACTAGAAGTTCCGGCGGATGCACTGACCGGATACCCACTCAAAGCTAAAATCGTAGCTGTACCAGGATTTACAATTATTCCAACCTGACCACCTGTAGCGGAACTTACCGTATCGATTGCAATAATTGATTGTGCTCCGCTTGTTCTCAAATTGATCGTAAATGTTTTGATTCCTAAGTCTCCTTCGACAAAAGTATAGTCAGAAGGGAGAACAGCGGAGGGATCAGAAGAACTTAAATGTATCGTCCCCGTATAATCGTTTGCAATATTTCCAAAGGCATCTTTTGCGGTGACCGTTACGGTATTAGAACTACCAGCACCCACGCTCGATGGAAAACTAGCAACACTGAAATTTTGCACTACCCCTGCCCTAACAGTAATTCCCGACTGGTTGTTTGTAAGCAATTCATCTGCCGTGTCAGTCACCGTAAAGCTTTGCGTCCCAGCAGCTTGAAAACTAATTGGAAAGGAATGTGCGCCTGCATCGGTCAATGTAAAGGTATAATTCGCAGGAAGAACGGCGCTTGAATCAGAAGAAGCGAAGGCAACTGTCCCAACATAATCGGACACTACATTACCAAAAGAATCAGTTATGGCTGCAAGAACTGTATTTGAAATACCCGCTTGGGTTGTAACTGGATGTCCAGTCAAAACAATATTTTTTGGACTCCCTGCACCCACTGTAACTTCAATTTTTGCTAAGGTTTGAGTCGTACTTCGAGTATCGTAAATACTTATTGTCTGATTGCCAGCCGTTTTAAATTTTACTGGAAACTTTTTTGTCCCCGCATCTTTAACCGTAAAGGTATAACTAGCAGGAAACTCTGAATAGGGATCGGTAGACGTAAACCGGACTGTCCCAGTGTAGGCAGTAACGGTTTTTCCTTTTGCATCTTTGGCAACGACGACCAAATCACTATACGCATCTGATTTAAGATTATTTGCGGCAATTAATAATTGAGGTAATTGTGAAGTCTTAATGGCTGACTTTTCTTCACACGCAGAAAAGAATAGTGAACTCATCACACACATCAGCGTGAGAGATCTGCCAGTAAATTGCCGAAGCACCGAGAATAGATCCCTACGCATCTTTATAATTTACTATTTTAATCCAGTATTGCAAAGAACTATTTAAATATAAGACATGTATAAACTATTAAAATGGAATGGATCGTGAAAACATCTGAAAGAACTTGAAACCATCCCTACGTAAGAGGTGTCAACTTCGACACACCTTGACAAAAAAATATGAAATTCATATTAAATTCTGCATCAAGCCAAGGTAATGTTAATATAATCATAATTCGGAGCACCTACATGATAAAAAGACTTTGCCCTCCTTTGACTATCCTCATTTTCATCGTAATTCCGATTTGTGAGGTCTCAAATATATTGAAAGCTTTTGCCAACGACGAAAGCAGATCCTCCATCAAGGATGAGACAATGTCACACCCTGCCGAGGCTGAAAAAGAGGCAAGAATTAATAAACTTCTAGACATGGATCTTTCCACACTACCGCCATCTGAAGCTGTGAAAAAATTCACTGAAATTTTTGACGACAAGAGATCGGAAGCCAGGGATCGCGGAATCAGAAAATTGGAGAAATTTAAAGGAAAATCCCCCGAGCAAGTTTTTGCTGGTTTATTTGCCATGAAGGACAACACCATTTCAAAACTCAGTACCAGGACCGCATTAACGAACTACCTTAACAACGAGAAAATTACCCAGGAACAAGCCGATACAATTTTAAACCACCTCCTCATCCACCCAGATATGAGCGTCAGAATTTCTGCCAATTACCTTTTAAGGAACTTAACAACGCCGAATCTACCAAAGTACTTCGAATTGGCCATGCAGAATAAAGACCCACAAACCAGAAAGGTACTCGACAATTCATTTATTTATTTAAACACCACGCAAGCCGACAGAGTCTCGCGCCACTTATTCGCAAAGGGGAAAAGCAAAGAGCTTGAAGATTATGCCAATGCCTTGCTCAATAGTGCAGTGGCGGCAAAAAAATATCAGATTTTGCCAGTACTACTCAAGAATCCAGAATCCCGCGATCTAGCTCACTACAAATTACGAACCTTGAAGGGAGCTTCCTTTACTCAGGCAGCATCGGCTCTTCTCGAAGAAGAAGATCAAGGGTTGCGAAAGACAATCGCAGGAATTTTGGAGTATCGAAATGAAAATCACGCTTCCTTCTTTAGCGAACTATTCTCCAGTCCCTCCGAGAAAGTCAAAGTACAAGGAGCAATCCTCTTGAGCGAGATTCCCGAAATTGAAGGGAAAGCATTATATCCTGCGCTATCAACTCATACGACGCCTGAAGTCCGTCATTTCACTCAATTCGGCCACCTTAGAAGGCTGATCAAATCCAACTCACCCGAGGCGCACTCTGAAGCTAAAGAGATCTTAAACAATCTAAAAGATACCGACGTTATACCCGTTATCCGCGAACTCTTGGCAGATACTAAACGAATGCCCGCTCCTTCACATGGGGAAAATTTCTTTATAGTAAACTATGTTGCTAAAGCAAAGCACCCTAGCATCGATGAATGGTTCAAAACTTTCATATCCGATTCGAATCGCATTGTAAGAATGGAAAGTTTAAAGGCGCTTACTGAAGTTCCAACCGAACGCCAAGCCCAACTAATGACATCTCTATTGAAAAAACTCCGACCCGAAGAAAGAAGTTATCTTGAAATAAGCTTAAGTCAATTTCATTCGAAAGACCCAGGTGGAGATTTCATATCGCAGGACCGGTTGAACACGATGTCTCTCGTAGAGAAAGAGGCTAGGCATCAATATTTCGAAGAGTTTTCGTCGGTCCTTGGTACGCTAATGGAATCGAAATCTAAAGAAGCTCGCGATCTTGGATTTGCTGCGTTTGGAAAGCGAACAACCCCCGAACAGCTGGAAATTCTATCAAAATTTTCACCTGATCGTCAGATTAATTTTTTTCGTCGTCAATTCTCTGAGCCGGCCTCACAGACCAAAGCCCACGCGGCTAATCTTATGGGTGCACTACCCT
>JBDSKY010000363.1:0-2639 GCA_039916675.1 Bdellovibrionia bacterium | reverse complement strand
AATACTGCAGGGTTCTATAAAAACATCGTTGAACCTCTAAATAGTGGAGCAGAACTAAATCAATCCTATCTGCAGAACTGGGAATCACGAAATTCGAAAATTCGTAGTGACCGCTTTAAGATTTGGGAAGCCAAACAATTCTATATCGTCGCACTCATCCACGCTGGCGTCCATCAGGCAGCGACTACCCTTCAAGCCAGTGACCAATTAACAGATAGCCTAGGCAGTCGTTTCGCAGCAGATCTTAAAAAATTAGATAAACAATTTCAAGAATGGGAGACTTCGAGCCATTTTTCTCAAGAGAATATCAATCCTAAGGATCAGAGAAAACGAACCTATGGTTTTGGTGAATATGTAATTAAAGCTCGAGAAATACTTCAGTACGTGGGTCAAGCGCCGGCATTCGAATCTCTGTCCCATTCTTCGACCGCACTCAAAGGCAAACTACGTTTAGGTGGATCACTGGGTTATCTGGGAGGACAACTAGTTATCAGAAGTTCCGCCAATGCTTTGAACTACCTGAATCCGTTCCATTATATTTTTCCTCACCAATGGCGAAGAAATTTTAGAAAAGTTTTATTCAGAAACTATACACCGTTTAATAACAACGGTGGGATTTCTGGGCTTTTTAAAGGATTGAGGGAAATTCGAGGTTATAGCGTCGAGCTCGTGGGGCAGGAAAATCTAGCCCAGGTTCCTCTTAAAGGAATCCGAGGACGGAAAGTAGCTAATTTATTTTTACCCGCGCATCGAAATGACATCGCTGATGCGATCCTCATGTCTCGCTTAAGCGAAGAGATCGGATCGTTCTTGATGTTTGCAAATCCCTCGGCATTCGCTGGTAACTACGCTTTAGGTCAAATGCTGGCCTCTTTACCCGAGTTTATCTCAGTAGGGAAATGGCGTGGCTTTCCAGATCTTTCTCCCACGGAAAAGCTTATCAAGAACTTGGAGCAAGAACGCAGTCCGAATGTAATTAATTACCCGCAAGGATTTGTGTCCAATATGGGTGAATTACTCCCTATCAATTCAAGCTTCGTTCAAAAATTACTCGCTCCCCTTCTGGCCCGTGGATTTGAAGTGAATGTGATCCCTCTTTCATACGAGGTGGATTCCAAATTTCTTTCAAAAACAGGTGAAGTGGATGATCTCCAGATTCAAGCGCGTATTCATCCCCCTTTGTTACATTCCACAGTCAAGAAACTTGCTGAAAAACAACTTGCCGCTCAGGCTCTTGAGGGTGATTCTCCTCAGACTCGGTATTTTGATCACTTTTTATCCACACTCTGGTTAGAGAGCATCCAAGAGCACGGTGAATTAACATTGGATGAATTGTTGGAACGAACAGAAAAAAGCCTAGGAATCACCTCCTCTCTGGACTAGCTCCTCGCCCTAGGTGTGGCTACATTGTTCCGCTCGTGCGAAAACTAATGTCCCTTTGAATCAAAAAATTTCAACTGTCGCGCTACCATCCCTCGAAAAACTTCCAAAAGATTGGCAGGATCTACGTGAGGATCCAAAGTCTCAATCAAGTAATGGACCGCTTCAATCGTCGAGAGGCATTGAGGATGAGGCTGCTGTCGAATCTTGTATTCTGATTCAGTCTTAGGACTGAAGCAGATCTGAGGGAGCAACGACAGCATAGGACTTCTACGCAACATCTTTTTAGCGCAGAACCAAGTACCGTCGATTACAAAAATGACCCAGTTTTTACCAACCGGAAATCGACTTTCTGTTTCAGCTGTAGTTTCCAAACTAATATTAACCGAATTCTTACCCGGATAAAGCACCACACAATAATTGTCCGGGTTGGCAAGAAGCTCCCTGACTTGCTGGTTGTCGTCGAATTCTGTCCCTAAAATGAGTTTTGAATTTTCGAGACAATGATGTGTCATCCTCGCAGTACCAATACAGTTACGGTGCTCTAGAGGATGCTGAAGGAGGACAAATTGAAACCGCGAACGAATGGGGTGAACTTCCCGGCAATAACAGGTAGTCTCCGGCCTCAAACACCGCAGGCAAAGAGCGCGGTGTTTATGCACGGAAGTAGTAGAAAGGGTAACTTGAGCTTTTAACATTTCCCCCTAGAAATGGCATAGATAGCGCTTCCCGGCAAGGAAAGACCCCCTGTGCAACTCCAATAATCCATAATTTTACAGTATCTTATCGACTAATTGCGTTAGTTCACGGCCTATGATAAACGACGCCGAACTCGGACCTTCGCCTAAGAGCTAGGGTGAAGGGAAGTCAGGATAGATATGCTTGAAAGAAATACACGAATCAGCACTTTAACTTTGTTTTCACTTTTAATTGGAACTCTCAGTACTCCTACTGGATTTGCTAGCCCGCAGCTTAATACTGAAGTATCTGCTCAGGAAAACAATCAGCTCGGGGTAGATAGGGCTCCCCTCCTTCATGACCCCGTCGACATTGTTTATACTTATGTGCAACCAGACCCGGATTGGGTGGAAAAAAAACAAGCACTATTCAAAAAAAAGTATAATCCGAAAATTCACAATATTGATTGCAATAACAGATGCAGATTTCAGAACCGAAACGAACTTAAACATAGCATTCAAAGTGTTCATAAATTTTTTCCATTCGTTAGAAATATTTACATTGTCACTGATCATCAAATC
>JBDSKY010000362.1:0-9466 GCA_039916675.1 Bdellovibrionia bacterium | reverse complement strand
TGCAAAGGGTGCCTTAGCCGTAAAAGTAACCGGAGCAGGAGAGGGCGGAATGTTGGTTGCTCTGTGGGGACTGAAAGGTGCAGAAGAGTTCGAAAAGGCGCGGAAGAGTGAGATTTCCTCAGGAGTGAAAAGAAGCGCCGAAGGGTAGGGGCCTTCGGGCTCAAATTTCACTCCCTGAGAAAAATTCAAAACTTTCATAGAATCCGCTTAAAAACTTTCGCAAAGCCGAAAGAAGAGAATTTGGAGCCGACGTTAAAGAGACGTTTTTTTTGGCTTCGTACTTTCTAAATATTCTTTTTAAATTCAAAACCCGCATTTCGTGTTTATCCAATGACGCGATGGCAATACTTTTGCCATCGGGTGAAAATGAGGCATGTTGGACTCGGCCCTGTCTCGAGACAGTGTAAATTAATTCCCCTGTTTCAGAATTACAGATGCGGGCACTTTTATCAGCAGATGCCGTGATGATTTTAGTTCCATCTGGAGAGAAAGAAGCCTGTAGCACCCAATGAGTGTGGTCAGAAAGAACGCGAACGAGCTCCCTAGTTTCAGAATTCCAAATACGAGCAGTTTTGTCACTGGATCCCGTAATGATTTTTTTACCATCGGGCGAAAAGGAAGCTGAATTGATTACATGGGTGTGCCCAGAGAGGGTAGTTAGGAGTTGGCCGGTTTCAGCATTCCAAACATTCGCAGTATGATCAGCGGAGCCTGTAATGATTTTTTTATTGTCTGGAGAAAAAGCCGCCGAGTGAACATTGCTGGAATGTCCTAAGAGCGTGTAAATAAGTTGCCCAGTTTGCACATCCCAAACGCGGGCGGTGTGGTCATGGGATGCTGTAATGACTTTTGTACCATCTGGAGAAAAAGAGGCTGCGCGGACAGTGCTGTTATGTCCAGCTAGAATGTGAACAAGCTCCCCGGTACCGGTATTCCAAATGCGTGCAGTGCTATCAGCTGAACCTGTGATGATTTTTTCCCCGTCAGGAGAAAAATTAGCTGATAGGATCGCGTGTCCGTGCCCAATGAAAGTATGGACAAGTTCTCCAGTTCCAGAATCCCAAATGCGTGCGGCTCGATCAAACGAACCCGTGACGATCTTTGTTCCGTCAGGGGAAAAAGAAGCTTCAAGTACCTTATAAGGCATCTCTATCCGTGTAGAGAAATTTTTGATTTCATTTCTTTCTTCAGGGGTGAGTCCAGTGACATTTTGAATGTCCAATCTTTCAATAAGCTTCAATCTTGGGTTTGAAAGGCATTTTCGAAGTTCAGTTTTTGATATTGTGGAGTTGACAAATTTCACGTCAAGCAGCCTTGCCGACCTGGGGAAGTTGCTCACCAAATGTTCTAGAGAGTCAATTTCAACTTGTTCGGGGTGATAGCCCCGAATTTGAATATCCCGCTTAAGTAAGGGTGAGCTTTTCCAGAAATTTAAGAGTGACGTTTCATCATCCTTTATAAGGAGGTCAAAAAAGAGAAATTTTACTTCGAGGGGCAGTTTCTCAAGATTAGAGTCCACTGAACTCCAAATGTCTCCAAACGCATTTTTGGAGGTAAAAGGTGTCTGGATAATTAAACTGGAAATAAAGATGAAAGCACATAGGTTGTTTTTGAAAATAAAAGCCTCTGAAATCTTAATGTTAGGCAGAAGAGACGCCGGTTCTGGACTTTAGAACGCGCTTCAGCATTAGACAAGTAAATTAATGCGAAGCGTTAATATGTTGGGTTTTAGAAGTTTTTTTACAAATGCTAGCTTTTTGAGCCTGGTCTGAGTATAAGGGTCCGTTGTTATCAGAGATGAACTCTCTGAAAGTTTACGCCGAGAGGAGGTGAAATATGCCCGGTATTATGATTCGTGATGGTGATTCGTTTGAAGCCGCCCTCAAAAAATTCAAAAAGCAGTGTGAAAAAGCTGGGATCCTTTCGGAAGTCCGAAAACGAGAAGCTTATGAGAAGCCCTCTGTTAAACGGAAGAAGAAAGCCGCAGCCGCTCGGAAACGCCTTGTAAAAAAAGGTCGTCCTATGAAGCCTGAGCGCACTTAACATTATTGACTAGAGAAGTTCTTACCTGCAAGGGTGAGGACTTCTCTTTTTAATTTTTATTTCTTTTTTCTGAACATCTTTTTCTTGGAGGTTTTATGGCAACGATTAAGGAACGTCTTTCTGCGCTGATGAAAAGCTCAATGAAGTCCGGAGACAAGGACACTTTGATGTTCGTTCGCAACCTTCACTCAGCTGTTCGTAAAAAAGAGATAGATGATCGTATTGATTTAGATGACACGGCAGTTCTTAAAATTATTTCATCGCTTGTTAAGCAGCGCCAGGATTCGATTGAACAGTTTAAAAAGGGCGCTCGCGAAGATTTAGTAGCTAAGGAAGAGGCCGAGCTGAAATTTTTACAGAGTTTTATGCCTACCCAGCTTGATGAAGCTGAAGTGAAAAAACTGGTAGATTGGGCAGTTACTGAAGCCAAGGCTACAAGTCCAAAAGACATTGGCAATGTCATGAAACTTTTAATGCCTAAAGTCCAAGGTCTTGCGGATGGAAAATTAGTAAACCAATTGGTCCGCGATCGAGTGGGCCAATCCTAAGGGGCTCGATTAACCCCAAATCTTTTAAGGAACTCAATGAGTTCGCAAATTAAGGCCCCTAATGAGCTCCCGATCTTAAAGGGCTCGACTCAGTCTACTGGTTCCTCGAATACGAAAAAGGGGAAACTTGCTCCAGAGCTTCTGGAAAAGATCAAAAGCTCAGTTAATATCATTGAGATCATAGGAGAACATGTAGTTCTTCGTAAGTCTGGAGCTAATTATAATGGGCTCTGTCCCCTGCACTCTGAGCGGTCTCCTTCATTCAGTGTGAATGAGATCAAACAGCTTTACCATTGTTATGGCTGTAAGGCGGGTGGTGATGTTGTTACTTTTGTCATGGCGGTTCTTGGCGTCAGTTTTCAAGAAGCTGTAGAGGAGCTCGCCGATCGAGGTAAAGTAGCTCTGCCTGGCGATTGGCAGGGCAAATCAGATGATCCAGCTCAAGAAAGTAAGAATATCGCACAACGCGAAAAGCTTGCTACGGCTTATAAGCTCAATCGGTTTTCGGCCGCTTTTTACCATCAACGATTGAGTTCTCATCCTCGTGCTCTCGAATATTTTAAAAATCGAGGAGTGGGTGTGGATCTAAGTCAATCCTTTTACCTAGGTGCATCGCCGGACTCTTGGGATGCTTTGGCTAGCCATCTTGTATCCAAACAAGCTCCATTAAATTTGGCCACGGAATTGGGTTTGATTCGTCCCTCTATAAAGGAGGGTGGGTTGAAGCGCGGTCCGGGTTATTTTGATCTTTTCAGAAACCGAGCTATTTTTCCCATCGTCAATTTGAGAGGAAAAGTTGCTGGATTCGGTGGGCGGGTATTGGGAGAGGATACGCCCAAGTATCTTAACTCGCTTGAGTCCTTAGTATTTCAAAAAGGAAAGCTCGCTTTTGGTCTTTACCAAGCACAGAAGTACATTCGTGAAAAAGACGAAGTGATTTTGGTGGAAGGTTATTTTGATGTTTTGGCTATGCACGCTGCTGGCTTTCAAAACACTGTTGCTACCTGCGGTACCTCCTTAACTCCAGAGCATCTAGCAATTTTAGGACGTTTCTGTTCTCGCATTATTATTCTATTTGATGGGGACCAAGCAGGCGTTTCAGCTACTGAGCGGGCTATGGAAATAGGTTTGGATCAGGGATGTGTCCTGTTTGGTGCGCAAATGCCTAAAGACTTAGACCCGGATGAGATTTTGTTTGATCCGCAAAGTGGAAGGTTCCGGCCTGAGGGGTATGAGCAAATGTCTGCCATACTGAAAAGCGCATCTGCACTTTTAGATTCTGAAATTGAATCGGCGATTCGCACTTCCGGTCAAAGTCCTGAAGATAAGACATTAGCTTTAAAGAAAATTGGAAAATGGCTGGGTCGGTTTAAAGATCCCATAGGTCGAGAAGTGCGGATGCAGATGGTCCACGAGCAGATGGGCATTTCCATGAGACTTC
This sequence comes from Bdellovibrionia bacterium, assembly GCA_039916675.1. Lineage (GTDB taxonomy): Bacteria > Bdellovibrionota > UBA1018 > UBA1018 > UBA1018 > JBDSKY01. Next base: position 5,434 of record JBDSKY010000362.1, on the reverse strand, counting down.
TTCAAGACGCTTTAGGCAAAGAGAAGTCCGCATTAGGCAAAGAAAGGCCTGCATTAGAGAGAAATAATTCTGCCGCGCAGGTAATTCGTCCGAATGGGCCTATTAAGCCAGCGAGAGTTATTAAGGGCAATAAAGTCGGTAAAGCGAGTAAAGCAGTAGAAATGGGTCAATTGGACCGGATTCTTTTGGCGGGCATTTTTGCTGGGGGTCGATGTTTGGAATTATTTTTGGATGCTGCAAATCGGTTGCCCCCTCAAACTATTCAAATAGAGCTCTTCGATTATGTGCCGGCAAAAGAATTTATCTCTACGCTTCTAGTTGATTCAGATTCACTGGAGCGACTTAGAATTTCGCCTAAGTCCTTGCTTATCAATGGGTTGGACGAGAAGATTCGAATCGCCTTGACCTCCTCATTGGTGGCTCTAGAGCCCGAAAAGGGGCCTGACGACTTTCAATTGGCATTATCTAAGTCCATTGCTAAAGTTTGGGCACGATTTTCGCAGCGGATCAAAATTGCCATTTCAGAAGCAGAAATCGGCAAAGATACTGACTTACAGGCCAGATTAATGAAAGAATACCTTGACGTTCAGCGCAAAATGAAGGAATTTAGCAGCTTCTATGATGAAGCTTAAGGACACCACCTTGCCCCCTCATAAACATGAGAGCGGAAGCATATTAACTAAGAACAAAGAAATTAAGAAACTTCTTGATATGGGGGTTCAGCGTGGTTACCTGAACTATGAAGAAGTGAATGAATTGATGCCTCCGGAAATTATATCTCCGGAGTTTATCGATGAGATCATGAATCTTCTCTCTGAAAATGAGATTGAAGTCACGGATTCTACAAGACGAGTAAAAGAATCTGATGAAGATGAAGACAGCGATGAGTTGCCTCACGGACCTTCGCCTATAGCTGCTGCTGAAGATGGGGCGGAAGACGCACCTGTTGCCGCGGATGTTGCTAAGGGCGCTGACCCAGTTAAACTTTACTTGAAAAAAATGGGTAGTGTATCTCTTCTAACTCGTGAAGGCGAAGTTGAGATAGCTAAACGGATTGAGCAAGGCGAAGTAGAAATTCTTCGAGCTCTTCTAGCTTCCAAATTAGGAACCCTCGCTATTGTAGACTTAGGAGAGCGTCTTGAGACCGGACGTACCAAAGTAAAAGACGTCATTCGTGGTGTGGATGAAGAAGTTTCCCTGGATGATGAAAAGAAATATTTAGATAAAGTTCTTGCTGCCGTTTCAAAAGTAAAATTTCTTTTGAGTCAGCAGGAAAAAGCAGATGAAAAGCCTGTTACTGGCGATGTAAAAAAAGCTAGCGCCAAGTCCAAAGACTCGATTCATCAGGAAATTAAAAAGAGAGAACGCTTAGTAGAGGCGGCTTTTAAAGATATCGCTTTCAATCGTAAAACTATTAATCACCTTTCAGGTAAGATTAAAGGGTTCTGGGGTCGCGGACGCGAGCTCTTGGACGATAGAAAGAAAGTTTACGATTTCCTAGGTATTAAAGAAGTTAAGCAGATGAAAGAGATCATCCGTGAGTATGGCAAGACTCCGGCACCTCATCTTTCATTGTGCAAAGAATATGATCTCACTGAGCAAAAGCTTGCACAGCTGATTCATAACGAAGAAGAAATATTTAAGAAAATGACTCGGCTTGAAGAAGAAGCCGGCATTGCTGTGAATGAACTCCATCGGATTCATGACACTCTTACTATCGGCGAAAGAAAAGCGGATCAGGCCAAGAGTGAACTGGTCGAAGCTAATTTGCGGCTCGTCGTATCTATTGCTAAAAAATACACCAATCGTGGCCTTCAATTCTTGGATCTGATTCAGGAAGGGAATATTGGATTGATGAAAGCAGTCGACAAGTTTGAGTATCGCCGAGGTTATAAGTTCTCGACGTACGCAACTTGGTGGATTCGACAAGCAATCACTCGTGCGATTGCTGACCAAGCCAGGACTATTCGTATTCCGGTTCATATGATCGAGACGATCAATAAGTTGATTCGTACTTCTCGGTTGTTGGTGCAGCAATTAGGACGTGAGCCTACCCCAGAAGAAATCGCAGTTAAGATGGAATTGCCGGTCGATAAGGTACGTAAAGTATTAAAGATCGCTAAAGAGCCTATTTCTTTAGAAACACCAATAGGTGAAGAAGAAGATTCCTATTTGGGTGATTTCATTGAAGATAAGAAAATTATTAATCCGGCTGATGCTGTGATGAATATTAACTTGTCTGAGCAAACTCGAAAGGTTTTGGCTACCCTTACCCCTCGAGAAGAGAAAGTTTTGCGCATGCGATTCGGGATTGGCGAGAAATCAGACCATACACTTGAAGAAGTGGGTCAAGATTTCTTTGTGACTCGAGAGCGCATACGTCAGATTGAGGCCAAAGCTCTTCGTAAGCTCCGGCATCCGTCTCGAGCTAAGCTGCTTAAAGCCTTTATTGATTCTTAATAGCCAACCACTGCGTCAATTCTATGGCTCGAGATTTTAGACTCGATTAGCTTGAGTTTAATGCGTCTTGAGGACGTACTTGTGCTTTTATCTTTTATATTTAATAATAAGAATAGAGATTTTAAATCTTCATTTATGTGTGAGCTAAGGATTAAGGCTCATATCTATGCGGGCAGAGCATATTAGAAGCAAAGGAATGCAGAATGAAAAAAGGAACACGAGCAGTATTGGTGATTGGCAGTTTGGCGATGATCCTCGGGGCACAAAACGCCATGGCAGGTATGAGCGTGGAACTCTTGGGGAACGGTACCTATTCGATGGCTACAGGTACCCCTACTTCTACTCCGGCATTTGGGTATCCCGGCGGTGGTCTAAATCTTAATATTAATTTTGGATCTAAGACGGCCTTTCAACTCGGCGGTCACTACGTGACTCGTGTGTTGACCACGGATGCTAACTCAACCAGCAATTTTGTTTCATTAAATGCTGGATTGAAATTTTTTCTTTCCCGGGTGTTTTCACTGACAGTGGGTGGATATTATAATTATTATTTGACTAACCCCCTAGGGTTATCGACTTCAGATCAAGGACTTGCTGCAGGGATAGGTTGGGCTTTACCACTCAGCTCGTCGATAGATTTTCTTTTTAGCCCGACTTACCATTACGCCTTAGTTAGCCAGACCTATGGCGCTGCCAACTCGGTAACTTCTTCTGAAATAGTAGGCTTTGTAGGATTTGTAATTGGTGGCAGATCTAAATAGCTAAATTTTTTTAGGTAATCTCACGCTGAGCTTGTATTTTTGGTGCTGATGTCATAGTTTGCCCCTATCAAAAGTGGGTTTCTATGCGCGCTCATAGCTCAGCTGGTTAGAGCAGGCCGCTCATAACGGCAAGGTCCCAGGTTCAAGTCCTGGTGGGCGCACCATTTTTCGACTTTTAATATCAAAAGGTATAAAATTAGAAATTATGGGGGAAAATACTACTCTAAATAGATTAGGAATAAAGCAATTTAGGGTCGGAAATTTTTTGTCCTATTTGCTTTTTGACCGAAGTGAGAAGCGCGCTTTCATAATCAATCCAATCGTAAGCCTCACGGGTGATTATCGAAGTTACCTCGCTCAAAATCACTTAGTTTTAAGTTGGGTGATTGTGACTTTAATAGGCTTAGGTCAGGAGAATGCTCTTGAACTATTCCCTTCTGAAGTTCGAGTTAATTCAACCTTGGCGGATCATTTGTCTATTGGTTCACTCAAGGTGGCAGCATTTAAATCAGGTCAGATAGTTAGTTTATATTCCGCTGGGGTACTGTTTTTAAACGACCTCGATATGATTCAATCCACTGTTCCCTCTGCTTTCATGGAAATTCTCAAGAAGTTGCCAGGAAATACGGTAATCTATCCAGGTTTCGATGAGCGGGGGTTGGCTTTTTCTATTTTAGAAAATGAAATTTCAGGCAATATCGTTCCGGCAGTCAATCATCGCGTAATCGAGATGGGAATTGAAAAATATAAAAGTAAATTGGTTGAAGCTTCTTCCGAAAGCCTTTTTATCGATGTAAGGGAGCAGGCGGAATTTTTAGCAGGGCATATTCCTAGTACTCGCAATCTCCCCCTTTCAGAGATCGGCTTGAGTTGGGCCGAATTAAAGGGGAAGAAGAAAATCTATGTTTCGTGCGTAGGCGGTGAGCGTAGCGCACAAGTTGTTCGAACTTTAAATTACCTCGGATTGGCCAATGTGATTCATGTTAAGGCCGGTTTTCGAGGATGGTTAAATGCAGGCCTTCCTATTGAGCGACACTAGATTTACTAAAGTCTTGACTTAATTCTCACAGATGACTAACCCCTAAACTACCCATGCCTTCTTCATTGTCGATTTCAAAAGTAATCGCCGCTCTTAACCAACGTGCTCCCTTGGGAACTGCCGAAGGGTGGGACAATGTTGGTTTACTTTTGGGTGATCCAAATTGGGAGACTACTGGAGCTGTAGTCGCGATCGATCTCTCTGCAGAGGCAATCCAGCTGGCAGTCCAAAATAAATTTAAACTGATCGTGACCCATCATCCTTGTATCTTTCCCAAGAGCAGAGGTGTCTCGAAAATTACTTCTGGATCTCTCGTTTTCGAAGCCTTAAATCAAGGAATCGCTGTTGCCGCTTACCACACTAACTTTGATCAATGTGCTTTAGAGGTTGTGGATCTAGTTTCGAAGGGACTTGGTATTGTTCCTCAGGGTAGATTAATTGATACATCCGAAAAAACTTTGTTGAAACTGGTCGCCTATGTACCTTTGACTCACGTTGAGGAAGTCCGCCTGGACTTATGCAAAGCCGGGGCTGGCAAAATAGGAAACTATGATCACTGTACTTTCGGAGTTTCGGGTGAGGGTACATTTCGAGGTGCAAAAGATACGACACCTTTTATTGGAAAACCAGGAGAGTTAGAGCGAGTTCAGGAAGTTAGATTAGAGACTGTTTTTCCCAAAGGTCTTAAATCAGAGGTTCTTTCTGCTCTCTTTCGGACTCACCCTTATGAAGAAGTTGCCTATGATCTGTACGAACTTGAACAGTCGGCCAGTGGCAAGGGCATAACATCTGGAGTGGGATATGGATTTTGGGGCGAATTTCCTTCACCCAAGTCCTTTTCAGATGTCGCTAAAGATGTTAAAAGCCTATTCAATATACACGGGTTTTGGATAACGAGCCCCACTCCTTCTCATGTTGCAAGAGTCGGCTTTGTAGCAGGAAAGGGAGCATCATTTGTGGAAGCAGCTCATTCTGTAAAATGCGATTTGCTAATTACAGGAGAAGTTGGGTACCACAACGCTCTCAGTGGCTCGCGCCATGGGTTAGCAGTGATGGAGCTTGGACATCGTGAAAGTGAACGATTCTTCATTGAAGTGATGAAGAATTGGCTTTCCGGTCTGGCTTTGAGGTTTGTGGAGGCCCAGATGCCGACGCAGAAGATTTGGTTAGGAGG
>JBDSKY010000361.1:0-4316 GCA_039916675.1 Bdellovibrionia bacterium | reverse complement strand
CCCGCGACTATAAAGTTCCAAGTTGCTAAGCTATTCTTCTTGGAAGCCCGGAGCATGATAAGAAAGATATTTCCGATTTGCCAAAGTATCCAACTTAGGAAAAATAGAGGCAGAAAGGGCAAGTGATCCTTAGGGACTGGATAATTGTAAAGTTGAAAAAATATGGGTTTAGCAAAAATTGATGTAATTAAAAGAAGGACACAACTCGGGATCAAAGAAGCATAAAAAAACTGTGGCCACCACCGCGACTCATGCAGTGGTTTGAAACTTATTCCTAAACTATCGATTTGTTCTGCCGAGGCATCTCTGACTGCAATTTGCATTCCGGCTAGAACGGGCAGAGTTATAATATAGGTAAAATGAAGAGCGAGTTGATAAGTAACAAAAAACCCAGGGGATGTATTTACTTTGGCGATTTGAAAGCCAAAAATGAGAGGAGAGAGCGCGCTTATTGCGCCTATTCCTAGCTCTCCTGGCCAAACCTCAAAAAGAGACTTCAGGTCCATTTTTTCCCAACCGTCCACCAACCTTGAAATCCACTTTATCGCGATGGCGGATGCGATGGCAAGAGCCACAATCGATCCCGATCCAATAATTAACATAGGAATTATAGTAGAGTAGGCATTTGTTTCAAAGCTTTGTCCTACCCGAATGGCGAACCAACCGAAGGCGACCTTAGAAAGTAATACCCCAGCAGCCAAAAGGGTGCATTTGACCCTTTGATTGCAGGCGATCAGAATTGCATTCAGAGGAATATAGAGCGTTCTCACAATAAGATTCAATAACCCCAGTTTCCAATACCAGCGGGCATTTCCGGTAAACTGGGCGGAGATCCGGAAATATTTCGCAAGATCATCTAAAAAAAATAAAACTATTGCCGCAGTAACTGAGGCGAGGGCTACCGGCATAAGTAGGTGGAGCCATAAAATGGAACCTTGCTTGCCTCTTGCTTCTTTGCGTTTCCAAAAGATTAATGCACTTGTCGCAGAGGCCAACCCAATCTCGTGGCCAATTAAAAATAGGCTATGTTGTATGTTGTGGACTGAAAGTGCTTCCATGCCCAAGACGCTTATGAATCGATCATCGATCAAGTCTTGACATTTTTGAAGTAATTGAGTCGCAATGAGAGGTAATAGTAGCCAAACATGCGTTCGAAATATGATTGAAAATTTGTGCGGTAAATGAATCAAGCTAAAGATTGCATCTTTTAGCGTAGGCAATTTCGGATGAAGTATTTCAGTAGCTTTCATGCGATTTTTTTTGCGGCTTCCCACCTGTTCAATTGCCCTGTAGTAGCCCATCCCGATTACAAAAAAGATACTCTTTAAAAAGCAGAAGGTTCGTTTATTGAAAATTTGGGAGGTAGAGCTAAGTTACTATAAGCTAGAAGAAGATCATATAGTACGCCAAAAGTCCACGGTTTGTTTTTAGTTAGAGTTCTAGTTTACCAGCATTATTCAGCTAATATTTTAGAATTCTTTGAAGCGATTTTTATTTCATTTAACGCATTCAAAAGAATACGGCGTTCAATTTTTCCCATCAGATCCTGAGGTTTCTGAAGTTCCATACGATTTAATTCTTTGCTAAATTTCTTAGCGGCGTGTCGAGGTAAATGAAATATCCAACTGGCCATTTTAAATTTATCGCTGAATTTAGAGCTTGTGGCGACACGTTCAATCCTTTCCAATCCAAGCGCCAGTAGCTCTTCTTCGGGCGTGAAGTCGCTTCCAAGGGGGAAGGGACTAAAGGCTCCGCGAGGGATTCCCTTTTCGATAAAATTAGCAATTTTTTGAGGAATATTGTTCCGGGCCCATTCCGGAATTTGATAATCTGCCGCGAGTTTATGATTTTTTTTCGCTAGGTGCGTCAGTTCATTTTGGAATTCGGAATCTGTAATATTAAGAAGCGCGCAAATAGTCTCTTCATCTGTTTTTCCTCGAAGGTCTGCAATACCATACTCGGTAACGACAATGTCGCGCAGATGTCGGGGAATTGTCAAATGTCCATGGGACCAGACAATATTGGAACGTCTCTTTCCTTGATCTTCTCGAACGCTTCGCAGCATTAAAATAGACCGAGAATCTTGAAGTTCGTGGGACATAGCGACAAAATTATATTGTCCTCCCACGCCACTTATGACACGTCCATCTTCAAGGGTGTCGGAAGCAGCTCCTCCAAGTAAGGTAACTTGCATGCAGGTATTCAAAAAGCGGGGATTTTTTCGTTGCGCTCTTAACACGACTTCATTGGGATCGTAAATGTCGTTCACCTTAGAGATTCGGCTCATCCGCAGACCTTCAAATTCTTGGCCAGTGAGAGAACGCAACCAGGAATAGAATTCTTTCGATCCTAAAAAGAATGCGCCGTGTAGGTAGGTTTCACTGCCACTCTTTTCGTCTTTAACATGACGAGTAAGAATTCCCTCCCGGCGCAGATGCATGAATCCATCCGTAATCATTTCGCTTAAACCATAAAGGCCGTGAGAAAACGGATCTTTTTCGAGATCTATTCCAAGTGGCCTCGGGCAACCCTGCCATATTGTTTCTACCAGGCTTGCATAGAGATCATTCTTTTTTTGCCTGAGAATAAGGGAAGAAACCACGGCGTCTGATAGTGATCCTATTCCAATCTGCAAAGTTCCTTCGTCGGCGATGAGTTGGCTCGCAAAAAATCCTATCGAGTGATCTATTGGACTGATGGGAAGTCGAGGCAGGGCAAAAAGCTGGTGTTTGATTGCGGAGTCATCGACAATAACATCAAAGAATTTTTCTTCAACCTCTGCTTCCCCACCTAAAAAAGGTAGATCGGGGTGAATGACTCCGACAATGAGCAATGTTTTACCCTTTTTTTTGTACAGATCTGCCGCATCCAAAGTGAGATCTGGATTGGATGAAAGGCTGTAGAGACTGACACCCGAGGTGGATTTTCTAGAGATGAGTTGAACGACAATTCTGACATCTAAACGAAATAGGCTATCTACTACATGGGTATAATTAATGCTTTGGTAATTACGTTGAAGCTGTTCGGATTGCAATGCAGCTCCGGCTTGAAAATAAAATTCATGAACCCGAATATTTTCAGGGAGTCGCCCCTGCTGTGAATCTTTTGCATATTCGAGCTCAGGATAGTCGTTACCCCATTGCCTCTTCCGGAAGGGATCTGAAAATCGGCGAGATAAGCGGAATTTTCTAGGGCTGGGAGGATTGAGAGATAGGGCAGTATAAATTGTCAATCGTAAAGAGGGATTGTGCTTAGCCCGCAGGTAGAGAAGGTTTAAAAGATTGTTGGGCTTACCCAGTCCTAACGGTGTGGCGACGCGAATTTCATCCTGTTGGTTTGATTTCGCATAAGCAAATAGATAGTCAGCTGCTTCGCTAGTGCTATTGAATACTTTTGGAGTGTCCATATTTTCGGAGTAAATAACTTATGGGCAAAATTGTCAAATTTAGTCAGGTCTTGAAACTTCTAGACCCTGAGCTTGCCTTAGAGACCTGTTAGGCTAGTACAATCGAGTCTCGCTCCTGGCTAGTCTTAAAAAGCTCCCTGAGTTTAGATAGCAAATATTCAATTTCGAATGGCTTTTCGAAAAACACATCTGCTCCTAGTTTTTGGATAGCCGAAGAAGGAAAAGGAGTGGCTGAAAAGAGTGCCAATACATTAATTGAAGCTCGTAATCCTGCAAGGTTTAGTGCTTCGATGACTTCGTCACCATTCATATGCGGCATTCTATAGTCTAAGAGAAGAATCTGGGGTCGAACCTGCTCTATGGTCTCTTTCCATTTAAGAGAATCTTTCAAGGTAAAGACCTCAAAGCCGGAATCTAATTGAAAGACTAAAGAAGTTGTCTCTAGGATGGCCGTTTCATCATCAATAACCAGAACTCGTATATTTTTTTCCATCCGGGTCGGGTCTGCTAAAACTATAGGGCAAGTGGTAGGCAACTGTAGCTCTAAAGCATGCTCTGAAGACAAGCTTCTATTATCTTCCACTACTCTGGAGAGTAATTTACATAAGTCTACTTTTTCGACCTGAATCGCAAAGTGTGCGCTTTGAAGATTCGCAAAATCAAAAAGTTGCAATACAAGTAATTTTATCCGCCGGAGCTGGGCCGCAAGGTGATTATTCGCTGTTTCCAATTGAGTCAAATTACCATTTTTGAGGGACTTTTTGATGATTTGACAAGACAGGTCTATAACAGTGAGTGGTGTTTTAAGTTCATGACTAGCGACAGATAGAAATTCATCCTTCTCTTTTTCGGCTTTCTTAAAGGAAGTAATATCATGGAGAACCGCGACAACACTGATTAGATTGAAAGA
>JBDSKY010000360.1:0-2916 GCA_039916675.1 Bdellovibrionia bacterium | reverse complement strand
ACAGGACGGCTTTCCTTTTTGGACTTCTTCTCTCCTAATGAGAGTGAAAGCACAACCTTGCTTTCACGAAATCCTGAAAGAATGCCTAAGAAGTTCTTTTGCTTAGGATTCGCCGCCTGATATTTTGCGTTATTTAACTCCAGGGCGGTCAACGGTCTATAGGTATGAACCCGCACTTTGGAGCCAGCAAACTTTTCGAAATCCCCAGACATTCTTAGTGCCCGGTTGATTCCTGGAGAAGAGATCTCAAGCTCATAAGCGCCGCTTAATAGGGATTCCACTTCTGGAATTTGATCTATTGGCTCGTCTAAGGCCTTAGAAACTCTAACGCAATCTTCAATTCCGATTTTATCAATTCCAATCTTCTCTTTTCCAGGAGAGGCTTCTAAGTGATCAATATAGATTCTTAGAATTTTCTCACGGTGAGATTGGATCTCTAAATCGATGATTCGGTACCCTAACGGAAAGATCAGTGGACTGATCAGTTCAATCAACCGCGCATGCGGATGACCTATCGCTGTTAAATTGGGTGCCATATCACTCATTCGGTAAATCCCTGAAATTCCTCACTCAATCGCAAGTCAAAGGATTGACTTGCTTTTAGGCCAAAAAAAAAGCGGGCTGGTGGCCCACTCCCTGTGTGACCTAAAAAGTCAGTATTAATTAGCATAAAGGTGGTACGAATCCAATATTCTTTTCACGGCGTCAGGTATAATGAGATTTAAAAGCGAGAATTTATTGATGTTACGAGAGAAGAAACGGCTAACTTGGTGTTTTAGTTTATTATTGCCTATTGTGGCAGTAGTTGCCTTGGTAATAGGGGTACTAGGCCGGTCTTGGCCCGTGAGAGAAGTTTCAGCGGCAAATGAACCTACCGGTCCTTTTCGGTTGGTGGCAGTTTGGGCAGAAGCTGGGCTAAACCAGGATTTGAAGAGTTGGACCCTAAGTGAGTTATCTAAGTTTAAAAAAACAGAAAGCCGAGAGCGAGATCCCAACAGCGGTAAATTGGTTAAGTGGAAGGGAGTCCTACTTTCCCACTTAATAGATAAAGTTCTGGTCGATCTCTCTCCAGAGAACCGTGCCCACATTGACTTAGTGGTACTCAAAGGGGGGGCAGGCAATCGAGCTCTGATACCAAGAGCAATGATTACCAAATATCCCGTAATGTTAGCTCTCCAAACGAGCACACCTGATTCAGGTATGCCAGATCTAGCATTTCAAAATCGAGGTCCGGTATATTCAGTAATTCCCTGGAGTACCAAGCCGAAGATTTTGGATGAAGGGCTCCCCCTGGAAAATTACTTTGTCTCTAATTTGGAAAGAATTGAACTCACGAGTTATAAAGATCGCTTCAGTTCACTCTTTTTGAAGAGGAGAACAGATCCCTCAGCAATGAGGGGTGAGAAGCTCTTTGTTCAGAACTGTATAGGTTGCCACGCCGACGGGGACACAAAAGTCTACCAATTTGGCCAAGTAGGTTCTACAGCCGCTGCGGAGCACCCGGCCATGAAGGCAGTCTTAAAGCTGGGTGAGAAAGAAAAAAAATCATTGGTCAGTTATCTCAATGCTTACAAGGCGGAAAATCCTGAACCAAGCACCAGTGGAACTCTTTTGAAACCAGCTGAATCCGCTCAGAAATCTTTTGTCCAATAACCTGATTAGTATATAAGGAGCGCATGTCTAATTCGAATCCAAAAACGCCGGTACGTGTTCGCTTCGCTCCTTCACCCACGGGTTTCCTCCATATTGGAGGAGTGAGAGTGGCACTTTTTAATTGGCTCTATGCTAAACAGCATGAAGGTCAGTTTCTCCTCCGTATTGAAGATACGGACCTAGATCGATCTGAAACGCACTTCACGCAGGACATCCTGGGATCGATGAAGTGGTTGGGCTTAACCTGGGATGAAGAACCTATCTACCAGAGTAAGCGTTTGGCAGAATATTCCAATAAAGCCGATGAATTGATATCGATGGGGCATGCTTATCGATGTTACTGCACTGAAATAGAAGTGGAGCTGATGCGAGAAAAAGCGATGAAAGAGGGGAAAAAGCCCCAATATGATCGTCGTTGCCGTGAACGTAAAGACGTCCCATCAGGCAAACCCTTTGTAGTCCGAGCCAAAATTCCGCTCGAAGGACACGTCGACTTTTACGACTTAATTAGGGGTCCGATTCAATTCCAAAATGCAGATATCGATGATTTCGTGCTTATTAGATCCAACGGGGCGCCGACTTATAATTTATCAGTGGTAGTAGATGATGTGTATTCCAGAATTACGCAAGTGATGCGTGGGGATGATCATATTAATAATACGCCCAAGCAAATGCATCTTTATCAATTTTTTAAATATCCTGTGCCTCAGTTCGCTCACTTGCCGATGATTTTGGGTTCAGATAAAAAGAAGCTCTCGAAGCGACATGGAGCCGTCTCGGCGAATGCGTACCGAGCCGAGGGCTACCTTCCGGAAGCGTTGTTAAATTTTCTGGTAAGATTGGGTTGGAGCCACGGTGATCAGGAGATTTTCTCGATAGACGAAATGATTAAATTTTTCTCGTTTGATCACGTTCAAAAGAGCGCGGCTGTATTTAATCTAGAGAAATTGCTCTGGTTGAGTGGAGCGCATATCCGACAGACAGCGCCTGAGAGAGTGCAAAGTATTGTAGTGGAAGACTATTCGAATCACTTTTCAACCGAAGCTTTGAAAAGGGCAAAAACGGTTCTAGGCGCGAAATTGGTGGCTCTCATTCAGCCGAAGGTCAAATTATTGGAAGAATTGGCAGAACAATTGGTACCGCTCTGTACTCCCGGCGCTGTTGAGGTCGACACTGCAGGATTGAAATGGGAGAAAGACGCGAATTTAAAGATCGTAGTCAAAGCATCAGTTAAGCATGCAACGGATATGCTGCAGAAGAAAC
>JBDSKY010000359.1:0-15298 GCA_039916675.1 Bdellovibrionia bacterium | reverse complement strand
CCCAAAAAAGCCAGACCCAACAATAAAACTAGGCTCATCAAACCTAGCTTTCGCCCTGACCAAATGTAAGCATAAATTCCTTTTATCGCGCTATTACTAGCAGCCGTAATGACGATACTGGCTGCGGCCAATTCCAAAGGAGCACCTACCGAAGCCGACTGAGTCAAGCTTAGAATAAAGGGATCTATATCTATCGCTCCCATCAAGGCCGCGAGAGAGTAAATTCCGACTTTTCCTAACTTGGCTAATGCAATGGGTGTGATTATTGACATCAAGACAAACAGCACTGCAAACATAAAAGCAGTTCGTAGCTCCAGGGGATTCTTAGGTTGGGATTCTCTCTCTATTCTTTCACCATCTTTGCCAATTTTTTTTGCCCAGAAAAAGCCAAATACTATGGCTCCTGCTGCCAGTGCAAGGAATGAGGGAGCTAGTAGATGGAACAACTCCCGGTTGAATAGGATTAGAAGAATGACTATGCGAAGGTACATCATTCCTGAAGCCGCTAAAATTCCGCCGTTAAATAAATGGATGTGATGAGCCGTACGAGCCCTTTTGGCAAGTAAAACAACGGTTACGGTAGAAGAATAGGCACCTCCTAAAAGTGAAGCAAAAAAGATCCCGCCCCACTTCTTGGGGATTTTTTGAAGGATATAACTTCCGTAGGAAACTGAACTAATGGCAACCACGATGAGCCACGTTTTAAATAAATTGATATGAAAGGGTCCAAAGGGCTCATTGGGAACTATCGGAAGAATAACAATTGTGAGAAGCAAAAACTTTGTAAAGGTTAGGATTTCATCTGACGAAATTCTTTTTGAAAGTTGTTCAAGACTGATCTTCATCTCTAACAAAAGCATACTGAAGACGACCAGTGCAGAAGCCAGCCAAAAACGCTCATGGTAGATCAAAGCCCCAAGCAAAAAGGTGATCAAGCCCGACACTTCGCTAGTGACCCCTGCCTCTAGGTCAACAGATAGCTTGTGATAAAAGGAAAGCGCCATGAGAGCCCCTAATACCAAAAATCCAACACAGAGGAAAAGATGGTGGTTTCCTGAAAGCAAGGCCATTACATAGCCCATAAGACCAATGAGTGGTAATGTACGAATTCCACCAAAAGCATAACGAGACGAACTGGACTTTCGTTCTTCCCTCTCCAGACCTATTAAAAAGGATAGAAGAAGAACCATCACTATTTTTACGGGTTCAAGAGAAATATACTGAACGAGATAATTCATAGCTCAATCCTTAATCTACAAGAACATCAAAACGCGGAAGAGCTGAGAGAAGTCCAAAATCGTGACGCGACCTTAAAGTATGCCCAAACAGATAAAGACAGCAGACAGAAGAATAGCACTCCCAAATGCTCGAATGACAAATAAGGCATTAGACGATCTCAAATACTTTCTTAGAAAACCCACACAAAACGTGCCAGACAAATGAAGAAAAGCTGTCGCTAAGGTGAAACCTATACAATAATTGATCGCAGATACACCTTGGATGATTTCGCTGCCATGGGCATTACCATGAAAAATCCCAAATGACGCAATGATTGGAATGGCGATATAAGTATAGAGCTTAACCGATGTTAACAATGCAAAGCCCAAAAATGCGATCGACATCAAAATTCCCATTTCTTGGAAAGGTAGGACATAGCCATTAAAACCTAGAATCCCCCCAAAAATCGAAGCTGCAATAAACGTAGCGGGAAAAAGGAGCAGTCCTTTCTTCCCAGTTTCCGCGGCCCAAACACCAATCGCAAGAGCTGTAAGAAAATGATCCAGTCCGCTAATAGGATGGAAAAATCCATGTAGCACCCCTCCAATACCATGACCAGGGTGGGCAAATGCTACCGTTGAATTCACTGCGATGTAACAGAAAGTCAAGAAACGAACGAACATCGAAAAATTCATTATTTTCTCCTCTATCTTTTGTACCCCAAACTATGGAAATAAAAAGAGGTATTCAAAAATATACTTTGTAATGCGAATTATAATAATTACCGAAAGTATTCAGCTTGATTGAAATCCAAGTCAAAGACTCATTCGAAAACCTATGCCTATGTCAAATATTGTAGCTGCGCTCTTAATGGGCGGAATGACCGTCGCCCGATTAGTTAACAAGGGGGTGTTGATGGAGAAATTGAATTCGCCTCCTTGGGAGCCATAATGAACGTCTCCGTAAGCCTCAAAAGTCAGATAGACTAAAACTCGCCATGAAAAATCTAACCGTGAAATAAATGAATTATCAGACAAATTACCTAGCGTTGAAAAAGTATAATTGGTTCTCTTTCCTTCATCAGGACCCTCAGCAGAGATATAGAAGGAAGCATAGTTTTTTCCCATGTAAAAGGGCTGAAAAGCCCCTAAGAAAATAAGTGCCGGATAAATACTCGATCTGTCATAACCCAATTGGTTATAAAAATATTCCATTCCGAGAGTTGCTTGACGGCTCTCCGCCCAAGCAAAGGAATACTTCATCCCACCGCTAACCTGAATAAACGGTCCTGTATTATTGGTAAGACTAACTGCGGAAGCAATATCGGTACCTGTAGTTAAACTAGAGTTGAGCTGATAACTGGGAACCATTGGCTCCGTCCTGAGAGCCGCCTCGGCATATATGTCGATGGGGCCAACGGGAGCAGAGATGTCAGCTCCATAGGTGGGGGTAGAATTTCCCCGATAAATAGCTTCTGCGCCCACCTCGGCAGTACCTATCAAAGTTTCTGCACGAAAAGCGCCACCTAGTTGCCCCAAGGTACTTGCCGGAAGTGGATTATCCATTAAGGCTATTGCGTAAAGATTGGTACCCATCCTGCCCGTAGGAAACTGGAACTTGGCCATCATATTACCAAAACGAACATCAGTAGTTAAAAGTGGATCCCGTCTTTGAGTATGGAGAAAATCTGTCGGATTCCAAAACCTTGATGCTCCCCATCTTACATGTTGTTTGCCAAGTGTGACGAACACCTTTTGTTCAATATTAAACGTGAGCCAGGCCTGATCGAGCACCACCTGAGGGTTATTAGGAATCGGAGTCGTGCCACTACTACCCGATAAGCTCGAAGGAGCAGTAGATGTGGATGCAGTCAGATTATTTCCCAAGACGCCACTACCGCTTGTAGCATTAGAGTAACTATCCCGCGTTGGATCGTATAAAAGGCGAGGCCTTATGAAAGCTCTCAGGTTTTCCGAAGGGCGAGCATCAAAGAATCCGTCCACCTGAAGGGGAGCCGACATTGGAGCATTGCCGAAGCTTCCACCTTCCTGAGGTGAAAGAGTCATTCTCTGATAAAAGACACCTCCAATTTGAAGAGGGTTTTCGGATACTTCGCCCGTAGCAAAAGCGTCTCTCTCCGGCCTAACGGGTAAGGTTGAACTCAGCGCTTCAGAGTTTGCGTTTGGAGTAGCACTTAACCTCGGGACGGAGTTAAGTGGGCTTGAAGCTTCAGGAGATCCAAACATTGCTGCCTCATCAGGACGTTCCTCAGCCAAGCTCACAGTCGAAGAATAAATGAGAAAAACCATGTAAAATTCCAATTTTAGAAATAATCTCACGACTGTTCCCTCCAAATAAAACGATACTGAATTAGACAGAGTACTTTAGCGACTCTTGGCTTCCATCCAGGCTTTACTAAAAATATTCTCGGGTAAGGAATGAAGATCGATGGACCGAACAATCACTAAAGTGGAATTCCCTTTATCGATTTCATCGAAAATTCTATTTTCTTTGCGGTACCAGAGTTCGGCTTTCTTAGACTCGCTGTAAAGTTTTTCCCATTTAGGTACGTAAGAGGTACGCATTAGGCGATTGGACAAGGCAAAATCTTGTCGTTTCAAATCATTACCCGTCGCTTTATCGATCCAAAGCTTCACGATTGGGTAAGCGACATCCACGCCATCTTTAGCGCGAAGCTTAAGCACCCAGACCGAAAAAGCGCCCAGTTTCTCTTCTCCCTCAAAAGTAGGATTGTATTCCTCAGCAAGTTTGGATTGATCAAAATCCTGTCGGCGTGAGTCGGTCCCCGCGATTCGCTCCCGGTCAGTCCGTCGTTCCCACTTTCCGACCGTGGGATCATAAAACCAGAGGTTTTTTTCCATTCGCAAATAGCCCTTACCTGCTTCTCCCTTGGGCTTACTAAAAAGGATCATTAACTTTTCGTCTGCATCCCGGCGATAGACTATTGCTTCACGTACCACATCAGCCTTGTCCTTTTCACGTTGCTCTAAATAGACGAGAGACTTAAAATCTCCGGAACTTCGAATTCGCATGTCTATTCCTTTTAAGAGTTCTACCATTTGAACCGTGTCGGGTGCTTTGGTAGGAAGAGGGTCGGCTTGGACCACTATCGAAAGCAAAAGCATTCCGTAAATCCCAAAGTGCTGAAGAAGTATTCTCATAGTTCTATCCTATATGTTGCATCGCCGTAATTGGCTTCAGCCGTGCGGCCTGAGTTGAAGGGATGACAGAAATCAAAGTAGTGCATCCTGTAATGACAAGCATGCCCGTTAAGATCCGAGAGGGATCTACAGCGAACTTAAGGGTACTCGATAATAGAATATACTGTGCGCCCATGGGAAGATGAATTTGAGCCACATTCAGAAGCAAAGCCAACAGAATACCGATTCCGGCTCCTAAGACAGTGCCTGAAGTACCTAACGTGAAGGCCTCAATCAGAAACATGACCAGAACGCGAGTGCGCTGCATTCCAATTGCTCTCAAAGTACCAATTTCCCGAGTTCGTTCCCGAATGGCGATCCACATGGAATTCATAATACCAATTGAAATAATAATCAGCAAAATCACGGTGAGAACATACATTAAGCCTTCAATGGCAGTCAGGGTCCATTTAAAAAACGAGATCTCCTCGTCCCAAGTCGTTAGGTCGATCTTCTGCCCTGTCCATTCTTCCCGATTAACAGACTCAAACTTGAAGAAAAAGGCTTTGGCTTCCGAATCCATCAGGCGATATCCAGCGTCGCCTAGGGCCTTTCGTACTTTCGCGATATCTTCTGGAGCTTTCCTTAAATCCTTTAGATAAATGAGCAGGGCTCCAGTGGTATCTTCATTGATTTGATTCAGCTCCCGAAGAGATGATTCCGGAATAAATACGTTAAACGAACTGAGCAAACCAATATCTTGAGCAACCCCGATAACGCGAACGTCGATGGTGTTGCTCACTCCTCGTGGAGTAAGGGCAGAAAAAGTAAGGGTGTCGCCCACATGGACCCCTAGTTTTTTGGCCTGCAGTTCAAATAAAAGGATAGTATTTGGCTGAGCTAAATCATCCACCTTACCTTCGATCATCCGGACCACTTCCTTAAAGCGCGGCTCCTTTTCAATATTGATCCCACCAATTCCCACTTGCATAGAAGCATTTGAGCTTACTAACCGAGACCAACCACGTCCTCGCGGTGCTATGTAATCAATATCCGGTAACGTCCGTTTTACAATCTCCAGTACTTTCTTATATTCTGTTACGACTGGGGCAGACTGGCCTGCTGTGACTTTGTAAAACCCACCCACATTGATATGCCCCGTCATCAAAGTAGTTGCAGATTCCAACATTGTTTCTCGTATACCAGTGGAAAGGCAGAGGAGGAGAACCAACAATCCAGTAACTCCTGAAATTGCGCCCCCAAGTAAGAATGTACGCTTTCTGTGCTGAATTAAATTTCTGACTGCAATGACAAAAAGTTGAGACATAATCAATCCTCCGCTTGCATTGCTTGAAGAGGCGATACCTGAGTGGCAAGAATCGCCGGATAAAGCGTCGAAAAAAGAGTAACTATAAAAATAATTACAAACGCCATGATAATGGTACCGAGTGTCACCGCAGGAAAAAGCCGTGGTCCGGAAAAGAAGAAATATAAAAATTCATTTTTTGCAGGAATTCCGACATTTCCCAACCATCGAATAATACCTGATCCCGCCAGAATTCCTCCAGTTCCAAATACGAGGCCTAGAAACACCGTCTCAATTAAGATCATCTTTAGGATAAATGACCTTTGTGCACCGATTGCCCTCATTGTCCCAATCTCTCGAATTCTTTGTAGAGTCGCCATCATGACTGCATTATTGATGATAACCAAAGCGACAATAAAAATAATGAAAACAGCGGCATAAAGTGCCACCTTTGCAACAAGGACAAATTGGCCAATAGTACCGGCTGCTTTCTGCCAAGTAAGGACTTTTAAATCAAGGTGGCTCCGCCCAGAGAGCTCCTCAATTTCCTTCATGGTTTGATTGATTTGGGTGGGGTCTTTTAGAATAATGGCTGCGTTTAGAACAACTCCATTTTCAATCTCAGAAGGAGTATATATTCTCTCAAATGTGGAATCATTCTTTTTCTCATTTTTTCCGCTCGCAAGCTTTAAATCCTCTTGAATAACTTCCTGCTTTGCGTCTTTCACCGAGGATACAACGGCAGTTCCTTGAGCACTGCCAAATAGCTCGGCCTCCGCTTGGTCTCGATCAATAATACGGGCCCCCACGTCCTGCTGTAGAGCCTTTGTTTCAGCAATTTTCTCAGCTGTCACATAGCCATAGAGATCTCGAAATGACATCATGTCCATTAAACTTAGTCCACCGGCAAGCCCCGATTTCTCCAGGCCTTTGAAATGGAAAGTCCCATAAACTTTCATATTAACCGACTGAACGAAGCCACTTTTTGTGAAAGCCTTTATAGTGATGATGTCCCCTGGACGAAGTCGATAAAGTTCCAATAATGGAGCAAGTTCACTATAGAAAAATTTATAGCGAGCTTCAAAATTTAAATCGTTTGTGTCAAAAAACTCACTCAGGAGGTGAGCCACCTTCGTTTCCTTTGATTTCAGAAATGACTGAAGGAGCGAAATGATCTTCTTTGCGGAGATTGAGTCTAGCTGAAGAATAATTTCACGGGTCTGCGTTCTATTCTGCTTAACAAACTGTTTTAGGTCCGGGTCATCAGAAATCACCTTACCTTCATCATTTAAGGCTTCATGAATTTTATCCAACCTGCGGGCGATTTTTAATTTGAACTGATTTTCGTAAACATACTTGGATAGGAGAAGTCCTCTTTTCCCTGATGGGACGCTTTGCCCATCGACAATTTCCATTCGATCAAAGGATTTGCTGAAAGCGTCTAAATCAGTACCGACATAGGATAGCTGGATAAAGTCAGCATCTGGGATAAGCGAAGCTATCCGATTTTCCAGAAACTCTAGATTGACCAATGGATCTCGATCGAATTGAGTCCAAAATTCTTCAGAATTTGCGCGGTCAATGACATCAAAACTCTCCGTGTCAATCGCCTGGGAGGCCGCCATCACAGCAAGCTTTTTGGAATCGTTTTTCAAAACACTGATCATCTGCCGAATATGGTCTTTATGGCTTTCGATTTGTTTAAGAAGTGACTCAGAACTATCACCCGCTATTTTCTTATTGATAGATTTTCGGAGTTTTTCAAGAGTCATATCCATAGTGTTGCCGTAAGGAACACTGGCGCCATTGACTCCCATAGGGATCACAGCTTTTATATTTTGGATTGAAAGAAGAGGAGCTTTGATAGCCGAGAAATCTTTGATAGCAGCAATATCAGGAAAGGAAAAGCTTCCGTATAATGCCAGGTCATCCTTTGACTTCTCAGAGTACACTTGGATATGACCTGCCACACTACCAATAATACTGCGGCTCATTGCTGAATCCATACTGTTTAGAAGCGAGCCCCCAACTACAACTAAGAGAGTGCCCACAAAA
Source organism: Bdellovibrionia bacterium (assembly GCA_039916675.1). Lineage (GTDB taxonomy): Bacteria > Bdellovibrionota > UBA1018 > UBA1018 > UBA1018 > JBDSKY01. The sequence goes on along the minus strand of JBDSKY010000359.1, from coordinate 7,558 downwards.
ATAATACTTCCGATCACGAAATTGAGAAAACTTGAAAGTAAATTTCGAATCGCGATCTGAAATATCATGGATGAACTCCTTGTCGTGTCTCCTTCAAAGGCTGGTCCTCGATTTTTCCGTCAGCAAGACGAAAAATTGCGTTCGCGTGGGACATAACTTTGGCATCGTGAGTGGAAAAAATGAAGGTGGTTTTTTCCACTCGGTTCATCTCTTTCATTAAATCAATAATATTTTCGCCCGTTTTCGAATCTAAGTTAGCAGTCGGTTCGTCGGCAAGAACGATCTGAGGTCGTGTGACCAAAGCACGAGCGATAGCAACACGTTGTCTTTGTCCCCCTGAAAGTTCGTTAGGTCGATGTTTGATATGGTCTTGAAGCCCCACTTTAGCCAAGAGTTCAAGAACTCTGCTCTTTCGTTCTGCTGGTGTATAACGATGCTGAAGAAGCAGAGGGAATTCAACGTTTTGGAAAACATTGAGAACGGAGATCAGATTGAAACTCTGAAAAATGAAACCAATAGTATTAAGACGAAGCTCCGTCAACTGCCGTTCTGTAAGGGACTTAGTATCATGACCTGCAACGAGAACCTGACCGGAAGTCGCGGTGTCCACACACCCGATTAAATTGAGTAAAGTGGTTTTTCCACTTCCTGAAGGGCCTGCAATCGATATGAAATCTCCCTTTTCAACTTGAAGATCAATTTTTCGCAGAGCCGGGACTATGATTTTCCCAAGGTTATATTCCTTTACTACTTGGACAATGGAAACGATATTCTGCATGGGTGCGCCCTTTTAAGGTTTCTCGTTATTCTAGTTATACTTATGATCGCCGTGATCATCTAAAGTTGCAAGTATTCAGGTAGTTATTACTTTTAAAATAAATTTTTAGATGGGAGGTTTTTGCCTACTAGGAGTGTCAGAATTCTAACCGCTCCCTCTCTCTAATTAGCTGAGATACGATACTAAAGGCTATTTCAATGGGAGCATTTGTACCAAATTCTTCGCCGATCGGGCATCGAAAATTGGAAAGCACGGATTCAGGAACCCCAGCATTTCGAAGTTCTTTCTTTAAAATTCCCGCCTTAATATCACTTCCTATTGTTCCTAAGTAAGGGAAGGAATGCTTCATCATAGCTTCAACCAGGATTGGGAGATCGCTACAATGTCCCATAGTCATAGTTGCAACAAAAGTATTCGGATGAAGCTGTGCCACTACTTCGGCCAAATCCGACGTACACAATGTCCGAAGCTTCGGGCTTTGTGGTAATTTATTGATCCAGTCAGCTCGCGAATCGACGCAAAGCACTTCGCAATCCAAAAGAATGAGCAACCTTACAAGCTCCTGTGCAACATGTCCCGCGCCAAACACCGCTATCTTCCAAGGCCGCTCGGCCCGACAGATTTCAAAAAAAAACGAAACAACTCCTCCACAGGTCATTCCAATGTCCTTTTGAAGATTCCACTGGAAAAAAGCACATTTCTGAACGGGATTTTTCAAGAGTTCTAAGGCAGTTGCGATGACTCGGGCCTCAATTTTCCCTCCGCCTACGGTCCCGAATTCCAAACCCACCTGACTAATAAGCGCACGAGCTCCTGGATCCTGCGGGGTGCTTCCCACGGAATGAACCAATGTAGCTAGAACAAAGTCCTTGTTTTTAGCTTTGAACACCTGAACAGCGTCTAAAAAGTCTGACAAATTTATGTGGCCTGAATATTTAGGTAGTTGAGTCGAATTTAATGAGTCCATCGGCTTAGGGTGAGCAAAATTTCTTCAGCCGTAACTGGAGATTTTATTTCTGGAATTTGCCCTTGAGTCCTGAAAGAGAGAGCATGTTTTACCGCAGTCCAGACACTCGCACTCAAAAGCAGCGGTGGCTCACCAACCGCTTTGCTTCCAAAAATGCTTTTACCTTGGTTCCCATCGTTTTCCAATAACTCCACATTGAAAATACGAGGGGTATCCTGAATATTAGGAATTTTATATGTCGTGGGAGAGTGAGACAGAAGTTGTCCCTTTTCATTATAAAACAACTTCTCAGTAGTTACCCACCCCTGCCCTTGGATAAAACCCCCTGTTACTTGACCGAGATCGATACCAGGATTTATAGGACGCCCTAAATCCATAAGTATATCCACTCGGACGACCTTCAATTGTCCCGTGTATTCATCGATTTCGATCTCACTTACTGCAACTCCATTGGTAAAGTATTTAAACGGGGTTCCCTGCCCCGACTTCTTTTCAAATCCTAATCCTTCGGTCTTATAAAAGGCGTATTCTCCGAGAAACATTCGATTGTGATAGGCCAACGTCAACAATTCATGAAAGGCAATATGCTGTCCCGTATGTTCATGAACGAGAGTCTTATCCTTAAACTGGATGAAAGATAAATCAACCAGAGGATCCACTGGCGGCGCTTCTTTGAGGTCATCAAAAATTTCGCCTCGAAAATGAAGATGTGCCAGCCAACGGAGACGAATTTTAATGGCTTCACATGCTTTCAAAGCGGCGGCGCAATTAATATCAGCTCCTGCAGATGCTGCCGTGGGAGAAGTATTGTGATTTTTTTCTGTGGAAGTCGGCATGACTTGAACATCTCCGTGCGGAACTGAAAAGGCATGAGCAACGGTCTGTTGAATCTTAACATTCACGCCTTGGCCCATTTCAGTAGCACCAGTGGAAACTTGAATGGTTCCGTCTCTATGAACATTTACTTGTGCACTTCCCTGATTCAAAAACTTTGCGGTAAAAGCTATTCCAAATTTTACTGCAGTCATAGATATACCACGAAGGGTCTTTGAGGAGAGATCCTCGTTCCCTGTTACAATTTCCTCTAACCGAGCGGAATATTTTGAACTAAGGTGAAGCCTCTCAAAGAGTTCAGGCAAAAGATTGTTATCCACCACTTGACCGTAATGAGTAATATTTCGATCATATTTTCCATAACAGTTAAGCTGACGAATTTGAAATGCGTCCTTTTTCAAATAAATGGCGATATCTTCGAGAATGCTCTCAATTGTCATCGTACCTTGGGGTCCCCCAAAACCCCGAAATGCCGTGTTAGAGTGCATATTCGTGCGGCAAACTGCGCCCTCGATGTGAGCATTGGGCAAGAAGTACGCTCCATCTACATGAAACATCGCACGTTCGAGCACAGAAGAAGAAAGATCTGCGTATGCTCCCCCGTTTGAATAGATCCGGACTTTAAGTCCCAAAATTCGACCTTCAGAATCAAATCCTATTTCATAGAAATTTTTGAAGGGATGACGCTTGCCGGTCACTTCCATATCTTCATCTTTGGTGAGAATCATTCGGGCTGGCTTTTTAAGCTTTTTTGCTACTAAAGCCGCCAAGGCAGCAAAAGGTGCGGCCTGACTCTCCTTACCTCCAAAGGCACCCCCCATTCGTTTAACCACGCAAACCACCTTGTGGAGGGGGATTCCTAACGTATGGGCGACGACATGCTGAGTTTCAGTCGGATGCTGAGAAGAAGAATGTACCTCTAGGGCTCCATTTTCCAATGGGTAAACGACGGATGCTTGGGACTCCATGTAAAAATGCTCTTGTCCGCCGCATTCAAAAGCCCCTTTTAAACGGTGCGGCGCATTTTTGATTGCCAAATCCGCATCACCCAAAATAATTGGATGGGCTCGGTAGAGAAAATGTTCTTTTTCAATTGCTTCATCTATCGTAAAAACCGGCTGAGTTTCCTCAATTACAAACTGAATATTTCGTTTTGCCTTCAGGATGGCTTCACGGCTGGTGGCGGCGATTACACAAATAGGTTCATCCCTGTAAGCGATTTGTATGTCTATTAAGATAGGTTGATCTGAGAAAATTGTTCCCCAACTATTATGCGCCAAATCTGCTGCTGTGAATATTCCAGCCACCCCCGGAACTTTTAAAGCTTGAGTGGTATCAATGGATTTTAACACCCCAGCAGCTACTGGACTTCCAAGATAACCCACCCAAAGTTCGCCTTTGAGAAATGGGCGATCGTCGATAAAAATACTTTCTCCGGTCACATGTCCTAGAGCTGAATCATGTGGAATGTTTTTACCGACACTCATACCTTTTGCTCCGGAAATTTTAATTTTACTTCGTCATAGAATTTCAACAAGAGGTTTCGACAAAGCAACAGACGATATTCTTTGGATCCTCTAAGGTCCGACAAGGGTGTCATCCAACGAACCATCTGATCTGCCGCATCTTCGAATAATTTTCGCTCAAATATTTTGCCTCGAAGTTCATCCTCTAATGCAAACATTCTCATAACTGTGGGACCCACTCCTCCATAGGCCAGACAAATGTTGGCACATCGTCCGTCCGATACCTTGATACTTCCTGCAAAAGTCACTGCCGAAATATCCAAATCTTTGCGAAGCGAAACTTTATAAAGTCGCACCTGCGTGCCGAAAGCCGGCAAAGGAATTGTCACTCCTGTAACAATTTCTTCAGCTTTAAGATCAAATTTTTTATACCCTTGGTAAAATTCAGTAATGGCACTCTGCCGAATCCCCGTAATCCCTGCGATCTCTACTCGTGCGGCAGAAATCATCAGATATGGAATTGTATCTCCAATAGGAGACCCATTGACGATATTGCCAATTAAAGTACCTTGGTTTTTAATCTGTGGAGAAGCAAAAATCCTCAACAACCTTGCCTTCTCAGGAATTTCATTTTCCAAAATTTTTTCGAGCTGGGTCAAAGTTACGCGAGCTCCTACCCAAATTTGATCTGGACTCACTTGAACCTTATAAAGATCAGGTATGTGGTACAATGACATAACCTGTTCTGCCGACATTTTCCCTTTATTGACAAATACGCCGATATCCGTACTGCCGGCAATAATTCGCAATTTAGGGTTTTTCTGTTTTAGCGCTAGCGCATGATTCATCGCCACGGGTAAATGAAGCGTCAGCTCACCAGTTCCATTTGGTTCAGATGATTTAACCGAACTGATAGAACGAACAGGAATCTGACTCAGGCGTCTAAACTCCTCGTTCCTATTCTCATCGTGATAGATTTCCTGGAGTGACCGCATGCCCTCTAACTCTAAATTCTCCGCGGCATTCAAAATAGGTTCGTATCCAGTACATCGACAGAGATTACCTGTAAGAAAATTTGATGCTTTCTTACGCGTCAAAGGTTTGCCCGTTACAAGTGAATCTTCCGCATAAGCAGCCATTGCACAGATAAATCCTGGCGTACAGTATCCACACTGAGCGCCATGGTGTTGAATCATCGCACTTTGAACTGGATGTAGTTTCCCTTGATCGCTGAGCCCTTCAACCGTAATGACATGGTGGCAGTCTAATAGATAAAGCGGAATAATGCAGGCGTTCACCGCTTTATAATTCAGCTCACCCTTTTGCTTTTGATCCGCTTCATGAATGTTTCCCAACAATACCGTGCAGGCACCACAATCGCCCTCTGCACATACGATTTTGGTTCCGGTTAAAGAAAGTTGATACCGCACAAACTCCGCCAAAGTCATGAAAGCTTCTTTGCCCTCAAGTTCGTGGCGCACTCGATTGACGTAGAAGACTATCTTATGTCTGTCTTGAATTACGGGGTCCAACATAGTGCAAGCAATATAATCATGAATTCGCCTCTGAAGCTACCCGCAAGGCTTTTAATAAACAAAGAGTCGTGAGATAGCACATCCATGAATTTGCACTTATACGACTGGCTGAGTCTATTAACTCGTTGGACCCACCTCATTACAGGCATTGCCTGGATAGGGAGCTCCTTCTACTTTATGTGGTTGGATGCTCACCTCACTCCTCCCGAAACTCTGAAACCAGATGTTGAAGGCGAATTATGGATGACTCATAGTGGCGGATTCTATCTGGTAGAACGCAAACGGATCGCCGCAGGCGGCATGCCGAAAACCTTACATTGGTTCAAGTATGAAGCTCTTTTCACGTTGATTAGCGGAATCTTCCTACTTGGCATTGTATATTACCTGAATGCCGGGGCCTATTTGGTTGACCCTGCAATATTTAACATTTTGCATGCCTCAGCAACGGCACTCAGCATAGGTGTACTTATTGGATCGTGGTTTATTTACGATTCCCTATGGCAATCTCCAGTGGGAAAAAAGTATCCAAATATCGCTACTGCAGTTTCACTCTTCTTAGCTGCAGGTGCTGCGGTAGGATTCTGTCATTTCCTAAGCGGCAGGGCAGCTTTCATCCATGTTGGTGCGATGTTCGGGACAATCATGGTAGCTAACGTATGGGTTCGGATTCTACCCGCACAGCAAAAAATGATTGATGCCACAGACCAGGGAAAAACGCCGGACTACAGTCTGAGCGCGCAAGCCAAACGAAGATCTGTTCATAACAGCTATATGACCTTTCCAGTTCTTTTCATGATGCTCAGCAATCATTATGCAATCACTTATGGGCATTCAAAAAACTGGGTAGTTCTTATTTTATTGATTTTGCTAGGAGCTGCTATCCGCCATGTAATGCTTGCCAAGAAGGGCCCGATCAAAAATGCTTCAAAACAATTGGCTGCAGTTGGGGCGGCAATTTGCTTCCTTACTCTTTTAGGATTAACAGCCACGCCTTCAGTCCAAAACGACCTGGCAATGCAACAAGACAAATCCAGTCACATAGCCTTTCAGCAGGTGAAGAATGTTATTCACCAGAGATGCCTCCCCTGCCATTCAACTCAACCAGCCGATACTACATTTGGACCTTCACCCGGAGGTGTCCATTTCGAAACGCCAGAGCGAATCAGGGCTTTAGCATTTAGAATTAAAGTGAGGGCAGTTGATACCAAAAGTATGCCGCTGGCGAATAAAACAGGAATTACGGAAGAAGAGCGCATACTTCTTGGACAATGGGTCGACCAAGGCGCCTCCGAAAATTAGCCAATTATTCAGGTGAAACATAATGCAATCTCAAAAATTAGTGATCCGCAGCCAAAATTTGATCCTTCAGGGTGGCATGGAACCTCAACCTGCCTCACTTCAGATAATTGACGGAAAAATTGTCGCCATCGGCCGTTACTCTGAACACTTCGAAAATAATTCTCTAGATTTCGGTCATCAACTCGTCCTCCCCGGAATCGTTGACACTCATGCTCACATCAATGAGCCAGGGAGAACTGAATGGGAAGGTTTTCGAACGGCCACCCGTGCCGCCGCCGCGGGTGGTGTAACAACGGTAATTGATATGCCTCTAAATTCAATTCCCGCGACCACTTCTTTAGAGGCATTAAAAATAAAAACTCAAAGCGCCCACTCGCAGTGCTCTATTGATTATGGTTTTTGGGGTGGCATCATTCCTGGCAACCAGGACGAATTACAATCAATGATCGATGCTGGCGTAATGGGTTTTAAGTGTTTTCTCATTGATTCGGGTGTCCCCGAATTTCCAGCAGCCGATGAAGCCACACTCAGAAAAAGTATGCCCATTCTGGCCGCAGCGGGTCTTCCCTTAATTGTCCACGCAGAGCTATGCGCGTCTCCGGAGTTTGACTTAGATACTGTTTCACCAAACTCTCAGGAAATCCCACAAACCTATAGTAGTTATCTAACCTCGCGTCCC
>JBDSKY010000358.1:0-2632 GCA_039916675.1 Bdellovibrionia bacterium | reverse complement strand
CTTGGAACAGATAAATTTGGAAATAATTGGCATGGCAAGATACTTTCTGATGGAAAACAAGCATGGACGTCAAGTAGAGATGGAATCATTAGAAACGGTGGGCTAAACGGTACTCCTAAAACGTTTGATCCAGAAACTGGACTATGCGCTCCAAGGATTCAAAGGAACTAATTATGGAAAACAAATTAACTTATTTAGAAGCGTTCAATTCTATGAGACATTTTCTAGAGAGATACTACGAAAGAACCAAGTCGAACGATATTGGCTCGTTACTAGGAGACCTTCAGTTACTTCAAGATATGAGTACCGCCGACCCCGCAGCGTGGCATAATTGGATAAAGAGCGTCGAAGAAACGTTAAGTAAAGGTTGTCCGCCTTTAGGAATACAGTTTGTAAAGTGAGTATCGGGTAGGCCGACCCATTTCTGAGTCGACCCCGCCGCGGAAAAAAATTAGAAATCAATCATTTTAATAGCTTGTATCGGACCGTGATGAAGTCCGACCGACACTCCCTTGTCACAGCGCAGAAAATACGGTATTTCGAAGCATGCCTATTCAATTACCAGAAAGACCCCTGACTAAATCTTACGAGCCGGCCAGCTTCGAAGGCGAGATTTACCGCTATTGGGAGCAAAACGCCTGTTTTCGGGCCGAAGATCAGAATGCTCCAGGGCAAAAAGCTTTTGCGATGGTGATTCCTCCCCCGAATGTGACGGGTGTCTTGCACATGGGGCATGCGCTCACGAATACGATTCAGGATATTTTGGTTCGCTGGCGACGTATGCATGGCGACAATTCTTTGTGGTTGCCGGGGACAGACCATGCGGGAATTGCGACTCAGGCTCAGGTGGAGAAGGCGATTGCTAAAGAAGGACGGGGTCCTACGGGTAGACCCTTGAATCGCCATGATATGGGGCGGGATAAGTTCCTCGAGCGGACCTGGAAATGGAAGGAAGACCACGGCAGCCAAATTACGGGACAGTTGAAGCGGATGGGTTCGTCCCTTGATTGGAGCCGTGAGCGTTTTACGATGGATGAGGGTCTATCGGAAGCGGTGAGAGAAGTTTTTGTCACCCTTTATCAGGAAGGTCTCATCTATCGGGGTGAGAGGATTATTAATTGGTGCCCTCGTTGCCAGACTGCTTTGTCTGATCTTGAGGTCATTCCGAGTGATCGCAAAGGCTACTTTTGGCATATTCTCTATTCAGTCGTGGATGACAATGGCAAGCCGGTATTGAATGCTGATGGCACGCCTGCGCAGTTAACTATTGCGACCACTCGACCTGAAACTCTCTTGGGAGATACGGCCGTAGCTGTGCATCCAGAGGATGAACGTTATCTTCATTTACATGGCAAGAAAGTGGCTCTTCCGCTGATGGGGCGGACTATTCCAATTATTACTGACGCCTATGTGGATAAAGAGTTTGGGAGTGGGGCTCTTAAAATCACCCCTGCTCATGATTTCAACGACTACGATCTTGGAAAGAAACATGGCTTACCTGTGATTTCCGTCATGGGCAAAGATGGTCGAATTACTGCGGACGGTGGCGCTTACGCCGGACTTAAGTATGCAGAAGCTCGGGAGCAGGTGATTCAACATCTGAAAGATGCGGGTCAGTTGGTTAAGATAGAAGACCATGCTCACAAAGTGGGGCTCTGCCAGCGCTGCGATACGGTTGCAGAACCTATTATGTCCAAGCAGTGGTTTGTTAAAATTGAACCTCTTGCAAAACCGGCTATTGAAGCGGTTCAGACGGGTAAAATTGAATTTGTTCCGAAAACTTGGGAAAAAACTTACTTTGAATGGATGAACAATATCCGGGATTGGTGCATCTCGCGCCAGCTCTGGTGGGGACACCAGATTCCTGCTTGGTATTGCAATCGTTGCGAAGGAATTACCGTTTCTAAGAAGGCTCCTGCTGCTTGTGATCATTGCCAAGCTCCGGCGTCTGAATTGAAACAGGACGAAGACGTGTTGGATACTTGGTTTAGCTCTGCCCTTTGGCCTTTCTCTACATTGGGATGGCCTAATAAAACGGAAGCCCTCAAGACTTTTTATCCGACTTCGATTTTAGAAACTGGTTTTGACATTATTTTCTTCTGGGTAGCCCGAATGATTATGATGGGAATCCATTTTATGGATGATGTGCCTTTTCATAAAGTTTACCTGCACGCGATGGTGAGAGATGAAAAAGGCGAAAAGATGTCCAAGTCTAAGGGCAATGTCGTGGATCCTATCGAGATCGTAAATAAGCACGGTGCTGATCCGTTGCGGTTTACTTTGGCGATTATGGCCGGGCAGGGGAGAGACATTAAGCTTTCTCTAGATCGGGTTGAGGGGTATCGCGCTTTCTGTAATAAACTTTGGAATGCGGTGAAATTTTTCCACCTTCAGTTTGAGCCTGAACAAGGCGGCCCGGTTGCGGAACCGGCAGGTGGAGTGGAAAAATGGATTTTGGAACATCAGAGTGAACTTGCAGTACCTAACCAGTGGATTCTTTCAAAACTTCAAAACACGATTAAAACAGTGGAAGAGGGGCTGAAAAAATTTGAGCTGAATGTTTCTGCTCAAGCTCTTTACGATTTGACCTGGCGAGAGTTTTGCGATTGGTACATTGAGCTGGTCAAGCTGC
>JBDSKY010000357.1:0-17355 GCA_039916675.1 Bdellovibrionia bacterium | reverse complement strand
CGTTCCCATCTTAAACTTACTTTACCTTCGGTCTCTCCGGACTTTTGAACAGCATTCTTCAACTCAAAAAAGCTTTCAACGTTCTTATCGCCCACACCAACAAGTCGATCTCCGGGGCGCAAACCAGCTACATCAGCGGGCGAACCCGGAACCGGCTTTTCAACAAAAAGCTCTGAAGAATACAACCCAAAGTCTTCTCCCAGACTCTTTGAATTGGCAGATTTTGTTAAAATGACCGCCTTAGGGAGCTCTTTAGTGTCCGCGGCTTTTGCCTTTTTAAATTCAAGCGAAAATGCTTTTCCCATTTCTTGTTTGCCAAAAAGCGCTTCAATTTCTTCCCAAGAATTTACGGGCTGGGAATTAAAACTGACAATTTTATCTCCAGTTTCCATTCCGAGCTTGCCTATTAGAGAGGCGGGATCAGAAACGCCCACCTGAGTTGCGCGTCCCATAGCGAGCAATCCATCAACTTCTCCAACAGGAGCTGACTCCCCATACATGCTCATTCCCAACTGGCTAGAAGTCATAACTTCAATCTCGTTTGGAGTAGTAGCATGGGGATGAAGAACCTGAAAAACTAACTTTTTATTTGGGTTCTCATTAAGGACCTGACTGACTTCTTCAAACTTCTTCACAGGATTGCCGGCAACTGCAATAATTTGATCTCCGCTACGAAACCCTGCCTGCTCTGCTACTGAACCATGCACTACCCTTGCCACGACGCTAGATAACTGAGGCTCACCGACCACCAGAATAACCATGAAAATAAATACTGCCAAAATAAAATTGAAGAGAGGGCCGCCGATAAAAATAAAAAACCTTTTCCAAGGCGCTTGGCGATGAAGAGAACGTTTCTGATCTTCTGGGGAAAGCTCTGCTTCTCTATCTTCACCTAGAAGCTTAACGTAGCCTCCCATTGGAATCGCGGATAAGCGAAACTCAGTTTCCCCCATCTGCTTTCCCCACAGGCGTGGGCCAAAGCCAATAGAAAATATCTCAGCCTTTACGCCAAATATTTTCGCAAAAACGAAGTGCCCAAATTCGTGGAACACTACGAGAGGAACTAAAATGATGATAAAAGCAAAAACCGAGTGAAGAAACGAACTCAACCATGTCATAAGAGCAAGCATAACGACCTCCAACTTAGCCTAATAGCTGAATACAAGCATACATAACTGGGAGACTGAATACTACCCCATCAAATCGATCCAGAAATCCACCATGCCCGGGTAAAATTGATCCTGAATCTTTACGATCAAAGGATCTCTTTAAAAAACTCTCACAAAGGTCCCCTATTTGAGCCACCGGCCCTACGAAAATCGGAAAGAACAAAATACCTGACCAATGTAAACTTTTAAAAAAGACTAACTTAGCAAATAAAGTAATAAACACTCCGGACACAATACCACCGATTGCGCCCTCTACAGTTTTCTTAGGACTAATCGCGGGATAGAGTTTATGTTTCCCATATTTCATGCCTGCAAAATAAGCGCCCGTGTCACCCGCAAAAACAATCAAAAGAAAAAGTACGACCCATTCCACGCCATGGGCAGATTCGTAAATTCTGGAAAAATAAAGAGGGATAAAACAAAGATAGACTAATCCAAACAATGAATACATCAGCTCTCGAATATGTAAGGAAAAGAGAGCTTCAGAATGGCGACGGGCAGTCAATAAATAGTAGGTAAAAAGAACTAAGAAAGATACGATCAGTAGCGGAAACTCAACATGCCGGGCAATTAAATTAATCAGCCCAATAAACCAAATCATCAAAAACAGGACATATCGTTTTTCAATCTTGTCAGGCATTGTGAAAACGATTTCCGAAAATTCATAAATCATCCCCATAGAGAGGGCCATCGTAAAAACAAAAACCCCAACCCAGCCGCCAAAAATCAGCAGCCCCAGGAGGGCAAACCCACCAATTACTCCAGTCAAAACTCTTCGTTGTAACTCCGGGCTTCCCTGTTTCATCCACCCTCTCTTAATCACACAGCGACGCTGTTTTCTAAAAGAACCCTAGAAGGGACTCTCATTAAATTCCCAAATCGTCTCTCTCTTTTCGAATACTCAGTAACGGCAGCTTCCAAATCCTTAGGATGAAAGTCGGGCCAACATTTATTAACAAACACTAACTCTGCATATGCAGATTGCCAGAGCAAGAAATTGCTAATACGTTGTTCTCCACTTGTCCGTATGAAAAGGTCCACATCTCCTAATTCACCCAGATCGGACGTCCACAAATAACGATTGAGGAAATTTTCATCCTCCATTGCACTTGGAAGTGCCCTGCCCGCCATACAATCCTCTGCGAAAAGACGAGTGGCCCTGGCAATCTCTCTTCTTGATCCATAGGATAAAGCGAATGTCAGCTGGAGCCCAGTGTTTTTAGAAAGTTTTTCTAAAGCAGGATCAAGAACAGATCGCACATCTACATCAAGGCGATCGACTTCACCTATCACCCGAAGCTTGATATTTTCTGAATGCAGCTCATCCGCATCACGAATCAGATATTTTTTTAATAGCTTCCATAATACTCGGCGCTCATTTTCAGGCCTGAGCCAATTTTCAGTTGAAAATGCATATAAAGTGAGAGCTTTGATTCCAAGACGATTCGCTTCTTTTACTACTTCTTTTACTCGGGATGAACCTCGAACATGTCCAAATACGCGTGGATGCCCCCGCCCTTGAGCCCAGCGTCCATTTCCGTCCATTACTATTGCGATGTGTTTTGGAATATCAGCAACCACTTCATTCTCAAATAGTCATGATTTCTTTTTCTTTACCCGCAATGATCTTGTCTACTTCAACGACCTTTTCATCGGTCTTCTTCTGCACCAATTCCATTGCTTTTTTTGTATCGTCTTCGGATAAAGATTTGGCTTTCTCTTCTTTTTTCAATTCTTCATTTGCATCGCGACGATGTGCTCTTACGGCTATTTTTGCTTCTTCGCCCATCTTCTTTACGAGCTTAACCATGTCTTTACGGCGCTCTTCAGTCAAAAGTGGCAATGGTATTCTCACAACTTTTCCATCGCTTTGAGGCGTTAAACCTATATTTGCTGCCATGATGGCTTTTTCAATTGCCCCAATCATGCCCCCCTCCCAAGGAGAGACTTGAATAGTTCTCGCATCAGGTGTGGTTACATTGGCTACCTGATTCAAGGGCACACTTGACCCGTAATAATCAACATGCACGGTATCTACTAGTGCGGTAGACGCTCTCCCAGTGCGAACCTTTGCCAGATCCCCTTTGAGAGACTGGATATTTCCGTTCATGCTTTGAGTCATTGAATCTAATACTTCTTTTGACATAGAATCTTTTTTCTCCCTGACTTATCTTACCAGCGTTCCAACTGCTTTTCCGCTAACAATTTCCTGTAATGCCCCTTTTTGACTTAAATTAAATACAACAATGGGTAATTTATTATCCATACAAAGTGAAATCGCTGTTGAATCCATCACTTTTAATCCGCGCTTGAGGACTTCGATATACGATACCTCATCAAATCTCTTTGCATCAGGATTTTCTTGAGGGTCAGCATCATAAATCCCATCCACTCGAGTAGCCTTAAGTACCACCTCGGAACCAATTTCCATGGCTCTAAGGGCTGCAGTAGTATCCGTGGTAAAATAAGGATTACCCGTACCTCCGCCAAATATTACCACCCTGTGTTTTTCAAGATGTCGAACAGCTCTTCTGCGAATATAGGGTTCGGCTAACTCTTGCATTTCGATTGCGGATTGTACACGAGTTTCAACCCCTTCGTGCTCAAGAGCATCCTGGAGTGCCAGACAATTAAGGACCGTGGCTAACATCCCCATATAATCGGCGGAAGCTCTATCCATTCCTTGAGTGGCGCCTTTTATGCCTCGAAAGATGTTGCCACCCCCGATCACGATTCCAATCTGAACGCCATTTTGATGAACATTTTTAATTTCAGAAGCTAAAACTTTCAAAACATCCGTGTCGATACCGTAACCGGCATCACCCGCTAATGCTTCCCCTGAAAGTTTTAATAAAATTCGAGTATATGGCTGATTTTGCTGACGACTAGATAGTTTGTCCATACCAGCTCCTCGCGATCCAGGCCCCCATTACACATGGTCCTGCGGGCGCTTCATTTTTAATTTATTTAAACCTCGGGCCCACAAATGAGCCCGAGGTCTAATTTATTTATTCAGCTGACTGACTTTGTAGGCCTTCTCCCAAAGCAAATCGGGCGAAACGTCTTACCGACATATTCTCTCCCAAAGTAGCAATGGATTCTTTTATCAGCTGCTCAATAGTTTTACTTGGATCTTTGACAAACATTTGATGAAGCAAGCAGTTGTCTTCGTAGAACTTCTTTACTTTACCTTCTGCAATTTTTTCCAAAACGGCAGGAGGCTTTCCAGAAGCCTGCATTTGAGCAATCGCAATTTCTTTTTCCTTGGCTACAACATCAGCAGGTACTTCGTCTGAACGAACCCACTGAGGATTTGCGGCCGCAATATGCATTGCGATGTCTTTTACCAACTGTTTAAACTGTTCAGTCCGAGCGACAAAATCAGTTTCACAGTTCACTTCTAAAAGAACGCCTACCTTACCTTCTCCATGAATGTAGGAGGTAACTGCGCCTTCTTTAGTGAGACGGCCTGATTTTTTTGATGCTGACGCAATCCCTTTTTTACGGAGATAGTCGACTGCTTTTTCAAAATCGCCAGCAGTTTCTACTAGCGCTTTTTTGCAGTCCATCATGCCTGCACCGGTTTTTTCGCGGAGGTCTTTGACCAAGCTTGCAGAAATTTCCATGGTCTTACTCTCCCTTGGCTGCTTTCTTGCCCTTTTTAGCTGGCTTTTCAGCAACTGCTGCGGCAACTGGCGCAGCTGTTGTTACAGCTGCTGCAGGCTTGTCACCTGCCGCTGCTAATGCAACCGCTTCTTCGCTTCCTAATTCAGCTTCAACTTCTTGGGCTTCGAGATCTGCCTCGTCAACACCTTGAAGATCGATATCACCTTCAAACCGGGAGACTTTCTTCTCAGTTTCGGTTTCTTCCTTAGCATTGGCGTCTGCCATTTCCTGAGCTCTTAGCTTCTCTTGGAAAATTTTAGCGCCTTCCAAGCAACTATCAGCAATCAAGCGTGCAAAAAGTCGAATACTTCGGATCGCATCGTCATTACCTGGAATTACAAATGTAATATTAGAAGGATCGCAATTTGTGTCCACAACAGCAATAGTTGGAATACCTAATTTCTTGGCTTCCTTCACTGCAATGTGTTCTTTTTCAGTGTCCACGACGAAAATTGCCCCTGGCAATTTCTTCATGTCCTGAATTCCACCCAAAGATTTTTTTAAATTTTCGAGTTCACGTTCAAATCGAGATTGTTCTTTCTTAGGAGTTTCATCCCATTCTGGAGAAATCTTAAGAGCTTCGATTTTTTTCAAACGATCAATGGAAGCTTTCACAGTTTGATAATTAGTCAACATACCGCCCAACCAGCGATTATTGACATAATACATTCCAGATCGTGTTGCTTCTTCTTCGATGACGTCTTTAGCTTGCTTTTTTGTTCCTACAAACAAAAGCTTTTTACCTTCAGAAGCTACTTGAGTAGCAAAGGTGCAAGCAGCTCGAGTTTGATCCACAGTTTTCTGAAGATCAATAATATAAATTCCGTTTCGGGCTCCAAAAACGTAAGGTTTCATTTTTGGATTCCAACGGCGAGTTTGATGGCCGAAATGAACCCCAGACTCTAAAAGTTCGCGCATAGTTATCGCTGGCATAAGTTAACTCCTAATTTCAATCGGTATGCGGAAAACAAGACGGCGCGAGCGCGCTGAAAGGCTTTGCCGCGGTTTTTCTGAGGTATATTCCTCGCAAAAAAAATTCTTGCTCGGTTTAATGCCTCCCTCCACTCCAGTTTGACCGGCATATCTACCGGAACCACGTTTTGCTAGAGTGTGCGTATTTGACTGTCCTTCTAGCCTAGACAGAGGGAAATAATCAACTGTATTTTTGACAATTTCGGCCCCCTAGATCTACTACTCCCAGATCCAGCAACTCCCCCAACCACGAGAATTGAAAATCTAGCCGCTGGAGGTCATATTAGTTGAAAATTCTCTGTAAAATCAAATATCTATGCCCATTCATAATTTATTAGAGTAGAATACATTTTAGACCGCCCGATTGAGCTCATTCAGGGTTATCCTACTAGGGAGAACTTTTTCTCTCGGTCATAGCGAAATTTGAGGAGCCCCTGCCAAATGGAACTCGCTTCCTATCTAGAATTGGATAAATCAAAAAATCGTGTTGAAGCAGAGGCCATCGCCTCTCGCACTTTACGGTCAAATATTATCCCCGTCCCCTTCAAACCCATAGATTCCTTGGAGCAAAAAAAATATCTCCTTGCAGGTAAAAACCAATACCATACCCTTTGGGCCCGAGACCTCTCGATGTCCATTGCAGGGACATTGCTAATTGGCGAAACTCAAGCAGCCAGAGATTCGTTAGAGATTTTTTTCAATCTTCAAAGGGCCGACGGTTTACTCCCAAGGGTTGTGGATAACCGCGATATTATCAGCCGTGTCCTTTGGGGTCTTATAGGATATCCTCCCCATTACAAGGCTCCTCTTCGGGGGTGGTTCACGACCGAGAATCGCGTGATCTCCATTGATAGCAATCTCATCCTTCCCTGGGCCGCAAGTCTATACATTGATAAAAGTAAGGATGAAAAATTTGCTTCCCGTTGGTTCCTCGGAATGGAACATGCCTTGGCCTTCATCGAAAAAAACTTTTTAGTCGAGGGACTCGTCGGTAAGCAACCGCCCTTTTCCGACTGGAAAGATTCAATCCGGAGAACAGGTCGAGTCTCATTTACGAATGCTCTCTACATTCTCGCGCTTAGGGGAGCAGCAAAATGGGCTAAATTTCTTGGATTATCTGCCAAATATACCTATTTTCTAACGCGATCCGAAGAGGCCACCATCCGATTTAGAAATTTCTTTTGGATGCCTGACAGGAAAATTCTGAGAAATTTTGAAGGCAACGACCTCTTGACTGCAGATGCAAATCTTTTCGCCGTTGCACACCAGATTCTTCCTCTGAACGAAGCCAAAGAAGTTATGATCGAGTTACGCAAATCTCCACTTTGGTCACCGGTTCCTGGCGCCCCTACATGGCCTAGTTACCCGAGCAGCCTGAAAAGTACTCTTGTAAAAGCAATATTTTTACACGGCTACCACGATCGGCTATATTGGCTATGGATATCCGCCTTGGCAGCCCGCGCAGAAAAAGCTATCGGCAACGATGCTGAATACGAGCAAATCATGAATTATCTTGCGCGCCGAATTGTATCTGACAAAGGAATTTACGAAGTTTACGACGCCCATGAAAATGATTTGGACCTTCGCCCCCATGTCGGTCCCATTTATAGAGCCGATCGATCATTTACATGGAGTTCAGCCTGTTATTTAGAAGCTGAGCTTACCCGCAACACCCCGTTAAATACTGATATTTAACGAGAAAACTTGCAGCTTGACAGCCGGAGCAACGACGATCATTTTAAATAGAATGGTTTCAAAATTTATCCTACTTTCTCTTGGGTCGCTGAGCTTGCTTATTGGGATGATAACTTTTGCAGGCACCCCCAGACAACTCCCTCCCAGGCCAGATTACTATGTTTTAGACGAAGCTCACATCTTAGATGGCAGATCAATACATGCGATAGAATCTCTCTTAACAGAACACGACCGTCTAACTAATGAACAGGCGATTATAGCCATTTTTAAGAATGCCGGGCACATTTCGCCTCAAAGTCCTAATTCGGAAAAAGAGTGGACTCATCGCCTTTTTGTCGAATGGAAAATCGGAAAACGCCATCACGACGAAGGAATCCTGTTAACGATATTTCTCGACACCGGTCATGCTTTTTTAAAAATTGGCTACGGTTTAGAACCGAAGCTCACAGACATCCAGACTGAGGAAATTCTGGACCGTACCGTAATCGCACACCTCCTCCATAAAAACCCTAAAGCAGCGGCTATCTGGGGTTCATACCGAATCATAGAAGCATTAGTCAGCCCCCTAATTCAAAATGGCAAAGCTCTTGAAATTCTCCGACGAGACGACATTGACCTCAACACTATTGTGATAGACGATGCTTACGAACGCCCAACAGAAAACTCAGGCGCCTGGCTTGTTTTATTCTTTCTAGGACTTTTACTCATCGCATTTGTCCTCTACCAAATTTTGTCTCGGGAAGCCCATTTCACAGCCAAGGGCTGGTATCTGGAATACCCGTGGTCCAAAAGGCACGTGAAAAAAGGGGCGTCTGCGCTAGCAGAAAAGAATGCAAAGTTTTTTGCCAATCGAGAACCTCACTCTCCTATTGTGGAAGCTATCCGATTAGCAGAAAAATCTTCTTCTGGCCGAATTCGCGTCCATATTTCTAAAAGATGGATGGAAAAAGATCCTACACGAAGGGCGCAGCAAATCTTTGTCCAACACAAAATGACAGAAAATCCCCTTCGAAATTCCATCTTGCTCTATGTTAATCTTCGTAAAAGAAAATTTGCCATTCTTGGAGATGTCGGGATCAATCGCGTTGTCGAATTGCATTATTGGCAGGAGATGGAACTAACACTTTCAGAAAACCTCTTTTCTACTCAAAGTGAAAGAGCCATTGCTTTTACCGTCACCTCTCTTGGCCAAGCCCTTAAAAAATATTTTCCATCCGCACTGGCATAGATTGGAATACTGAATTAAATAAGTACCGATAACCAAATAGGACATCGAGAAGCAAATATGCATTTTTTAAAGCCCGGTTTTTCCTTCGGCGGTCCCTTGGAGCAGATTCTACCCAACAAGCTCTGGACTCAATCCGGACTGCCAAGCTCTTATTCGCCTCCATTAGACCTTGATTCCCATTTCATGTTGGAGGCTCTTAAAGAATCACTTTCGAGCGTTGGCATTTCAAACCCCAATCCAGCAGTAGGCTGCATCCTCGTTGATGCCCAAGGGCATGAAATATCCCGGGGGGCCACGCAAGCCTACTTAGGGCCGCATGCAGAACGGCACGCTCTCGGCAAGATTTCAAATCCTGAACTACTTAACAACGCTACCGCCTACGTAACTTTAGAACCCTGCTCCCACCACGGCAACCAACCGCCTTGCGTAGACCTTTTTATATCTTCGAAGATCAAACGAGTAGTAATTGCGCGAATGGATCCAAACCCTTTAGTCAGTGGAGACGGTATTCGGAAATTACTAGAAGCCGGGAAGGAGGTCTCAGTTGGAATAAATCATGCAGAAATCACTGCCTGGAATTTTGCCTTCTTTGCCTACCAAACTCTTAAACGTCCCATATTTATTTTAAAATGGGCACAAACATTGGATGGCCAGCTGGCAGATGATCAAGGAAAATCTCAATGGATTACGAGCCCCATTGCCCGCTCTTACACCCATTGGCTGAGACAAAAATACGATACACTTCTCGTTGGAGCTGGAACCGTGCTTGCAGATTATCCCAAGTTGACTGTGCGAGACTGTGACTTGCCCCATCAGGCTCAACCTTTGCCAATCATTTTTGATCCCCGGGGAAAACTTTTAGGAATTAGTAAAAAACAAATGAAGGATCTGCGCCGCAATACATTAACGGAAGGACGCAAATTCGTGCACATCATTACTAAACACGCTGCCCGGAATCACGTTGACTCGTGGGTAAATACTTTCCCGGATGGTCTCATTTTAACTCTCTCTGATTCGGATTCTGACCCAAGTGGTGTTGGACTGATTCATCAACTCGCCTCTTTAATGCGAGGACCTGAATTGGCCAGGGCGCTAGGAAGGCCGCTCCAAAGCGTCATGATTGAAGGAGGGCCACAAACTCTCTCACTCTTTCTCCAAGCTGGTTACGCCGACCTCCTTCACGTTTTTTTGGCCCCGATGCTTTCAGGCGGCGAATTCAATCGAATCAAACTCATGCAGCTATTTGCTAATTCAAAACGATTTGAATTAATTTCAAGCTCTCGGTTAGGTCCTGATACCGTCATGGAAATGGTCAACTCAAACCTCATAGGATTATTTAAGTAATATGGAAAAATTTATTTGCGTCGGAAAGAATTACGTAGAGCATGCTAAAGAATTAGGAGACGCGGTCCCTGATAAACCCGTTTTGTTCCTAAAGCCTGCAAGTGCTGGGTACGTTGTAGGTAATTCCGAACTAGGTAAAATTACTATTCCAAAAAATCGAGGAATGGTTCACTATGAATGCGAAATTATTCTGCGCTTAAATGCGAAAGCGCAGGTCACCGCGGTTTCTCTAGGCTTGGATATGACTCTTCGGGATGTTCAGGTAGACCTCAAAAAACAAGGCCATCCCTGGGAATTAGCAAAAGTATTTAAAGACTCCGCAGTCGTTGGACCCTGGATTCCAATTGAGAAGTTTCCTACTTATTTGGATGAGCCGTTTACCTTTAGCCTAGAAGGGACTTTGCGCCAAAACGCTAAAGGACGGGAAATGCGAACCGCCCCTGAGGATTGTCTCCAATATGCTCGAGAAGTGTTTCCTATTCTTGATGGCGATATCATGTTTACTGGGACCCCAGTTGGGGTAGGTGCTGTGGTGGCTGGTCAAAAAGGAGAGGTTCGCTGGGGCAACAGACTGAATTACGAAATAAATTTTGTGTGAGCTTAATTTCTTGACTATGTGCGTTATTTCCATTATTTAACAGGTCTTTTTAAAAACTAGATACTTTATCATTTTAAAATCCCTGAGACCTTATGGAAAGCGTGAGCAACGGTTGGTACGGAAATCTGTGGAAACGCTTTAGTCTAAATTTCGGTACGATACTCCTAATTTGTACTCTCTTTCTTACGATTTTCTATTTGCTGGAATGCGCCCTTGCTCCAGCCAGTTTGCCCTCGGGATCGATCTTATGTAGCTTCGAAGTCATCTTAAGTGGTCTTGCAGCCTTCAAGCTCGCAGAACGAATTCAGACTCAGGCAGGCAGCGACATTCGATTAGGACTAGGCTTGCTTTCATTTTTTCTAGGCCTGCTTGCCGTGACTGACGGCGCCTATATGTTTTTATTCTATTTTTTGAAACTCCCCCGAACAGCTACTCTCGCAATTACTTTATGCACTATTCCTTACTCGTTAGCTTTTCTCTCCTGCACATTTGCGATCATCCTCCTCAGTCGTTCGGGACGTGATTTTTATACCAACTGGAAAACTTCGATTCTTCCTTTGGCCCTCTCTGTACCGGTACTAATTAGGTTACTTAAATTTCTGATCCCGGTTCTTTTTACTTCTTACAACGAGAACGGCGTTAATCTCTACCTACTTGCGAAGATTCTAAATACTTGTTCTTCATTTCTGCTGATCAATACTGCGCTGGCCGTACTTCTTCACACCCGAGATAAGTATTGGTCCCTTTTTTCAGTCGGACTAGTTTTTATAGTCTTGGTTAACTGGGCATTGGAAACCCAAAATCTAAATGGAACTCCATTTACCTTCGGATTTTTTGAATTTTTCTGGGCCGCAGGAATAATGCTCTGCATGTTTTCGATTACCCTATCAAAAGAAAATTCTTTTGATTTTATGTCTCAGCAAGAATTCAGCCTTATTTCCCATTATCGTCACTTGATATTAATAATAGTCAGCATTTCTTTGGTTGTTACGCATTTTTTATATCCGATAAATGTAAATGCTATTCGTATCGTAACTTGCCTCACTGCGATGGGATGTTTAGCCGCCGTACTTATGAGTCAATTCCTGGCAGAAAAAATTATCGCTCTTGTATCAGATTTTGGGATAACCGTTGAAAAACCGCAGAAGATGTGGACCTCTGAACCTCTTTCAGAATTTCCAGTGGAATTACGAGAGAACCTGCAGTCGATTATTGCTGCCCGATTATCCCAAGAAATCACTTTGGAACGAAAGGCCGAACGGGAACGGCAAAAGATTCGGCAGGAAGCAAATGAAAAACTAAACAGACTAGCCGCGCAGTTTGCCCACGACATTCGCTCCCCAATCGCAGCCCTGGATACCGCTTTAGGAAGCCTGGTCGCGGAACCCGAAGACACTAGCCACTTAATCCGCACCGTGGCCGCGAGGATCAACGACATTGCCAATAGTCTGCTAAAGGGGGACTCTCTCAGCCACATTCAGCGCCATAACGTCGAATTAATTTCCCCACACTCACTCTGGGAAACAATAGAAGCCGTCGTTCGAGAGAAACGCATTTTGTTCTGCGCCAATCCAACTTCCTCCGGTCAACTGAAAGGCGAATCAGAAATAGAAATTGAATTCTTCGGAGATCCGGATTCACACATTTGGATAGCGAACTTTCAAGCAATAGAATTTAAGCGAGTTCTATCGAATCTAATCAATAATAGCTTCGAAGCTTTAGTTGATGACCGTGGGAAAATTCATATTTCATTATCAAAGGCGAAAAAGACAGATAAAAATTCGTATAAAATTTCAATCTCTGACAATGGCACAGGTATTCCTGAGCATATTATTCCCCAACTGATGCATTGTGGAGCAACCTTCGGAAAGCTAGGGGGCACTGGACTAGGCCTCTATCATGCCCGCCAATGTATAGAATCCTGGGGCGGCACCATTGAGGTCGAGTCTACGTTTGGAAGAGGCACAACCGTTGTTATGACTCTCCCAAATACATAGGCATTAATTATAATAGTGTCCGTGAATCTCCGGGCAAGATTCTAATAGTTCTTCTGAGGTTGCCTCTCGACTCTGAATTCCTTCAACCTCGAAGGTAAGGTCATGGCCTGCGAGTGGATGATTGCCATCTAGATTAAGCATTTTGCTACCAGCCTGGACTACCCGGTACGCTCTCACTTCTCCGCCCTTTATTGGAACAAGCACTCGATCACCAGTAACAAGCTTATCCCCTTTGGGAAATCGACTGCGCGAAACCTCCATCAGCAAACTTAGATTATAATATCCATAAGCGTCCGATGCCGATAGAGTGATTCGTCTCTTTTCTCCTGCCTGTAAATTCAGAAGCCCATCTGACAAGCCTTTAAGAATACCGCTTTGACCTTGAGTGATAACATCTCTATTAAAAGTTGAGCTGATGACTTTGCCTACTTTATCCGTAAGGATACAATGAAACGAAATGATCTGAGCCTGCATAGTAGTCTCCTTTCAAATTGCCGATAGGACGTTTATAGTAATGTCGAACTTAACTGGATTACGGCGAGCGCTTGCAACACACTACAGCAAATAAACATTTCTCAGATGCTTGAAACGCGCATGAGGACAGAGTCTGAACTTTTTCAGTACATTAGACTAAGGAAGATGAGCTTACGACACTACTTGGGTCTTTTGAAAAAAACCACCGGAATATTTAAATGCTATTTTCACCTATAGACGCTTGGCTCAAACTAAATCTCTGGTTGTTTGTCCTCCTGGACACCCAAAAGAACAAACAACCAAAGTAGAAAGGGAGAAAAACTTTAAAAATCAAACAACAAACAAATTTATAATATTCTTATGGTACTAGGGTTTTTCGACTGCCCCTTCGTCCACTTTAATCGTTGCCTGTGCTCGCAATTTATCAGTGTAGTCCCGAATAAGCTCTGCCCTTAAAGCGTCTCTAACTCGCAGCTCCACCTCGGAATATTCTAACGGCTTGCCGGCTCTCTTCTGAATCACTTTGATGACATGATATCCGTAAATGGTTTTAATTGGCCCAGCAATTTTTCCGTCTGGAGTTGCGAAGGCGGCATCCGTAAATTCTCTCACTAAACGGTCATGACTTACGAAACCAAGATCTCCACGAGTAGTTTTTGCAGCCGGATCCTTGGAATATTTCTCAGCTAGCTCTTGAAATCCTCCTGGCTTTTCCTCAGCAAGCTTCTTAAGCCGTTTTGCTTCCGATTCATCGGACACTAATATTTGCTGCACATGAACTTGGCTGGTGCTGTAAATATCCTTATGTAAATTGAAATATTTCTCTAAAGCTGTGGGCGTCAGCTGATTGGCTAATTTTTTATCAAGCAGGCGATTTACGATTAACTGCTTTTTGAAGACATTGACTGCATTTTTTACTTCCGGCTCCTGATCTAATTTAAGCTTTTCAGCTTCCCGAACGAGCACATCTTGATCAATCAAGCCCTGCACGATAAATTGGCGCGAAATCGAATCTTTCAGAAAATCGTCTCTCTGCCGATCATTGAGCGCGCCTAGAGCTAGGGTTAAGTCCTGATCAGTAATTACATGACCGTTGACGTTTGCCAATTCCTTTGAAAACGCAACTTGCGTGGTGGCGTAACAAGCAAACCCCACTACCGCGTGAACAAATACTGACCCGATGCTTTTTTGAATATTCATAATATCCCTACCCCTTTCTCAATCTTTAAGTTTGGCTTATAAATGGGACTTAAACAATTTATCATAATGCTCTTGAATTGGCTTTAAATCTATCATGTTAAGAAAACTTGAGAAACCCATCCACACTGACAGGCCATTTAGATCTTTAAACTGCGGCGGCAAATAGCGTGGCGCATCAATTATTCCTTCCTTATGCTTCTGATAAAGTAAGGGAATGTCATCTACATGTAATTTACCCGTAAAAAGAAAGGGCAGCAGATGTGGCTTACCAGCCCGAGTAGCCGCTCGCATAAAATTATAATTTTCGATAAATCCTCGGCAATAGGAGATGTCTTTAGTAAAAGGAGCTCCTCCTTCAATGAGTCCTCCCCGAAAGACACGCTTTGCACTGGAGAAACTATCCTCTTCTGAATAACCTTCAGTCCGATAGAATTCTATTAATTCAAGAATATTAGCTCCATCCTCAGCCTTATCGATTCCAATAATTCTGTCATTAATTTGACGAGCTCGCCTAGGATAAGAACGAAAGGTAAAAATTTCCATTATTACCGCTAAGCCTTCTTGAGTGGCAGAACAACGTGGAGGTCCTTTGGAAAGCCACTTGGCGACATGTTGCTCATTTCCGTTTTGAGTCGTCCCTACATGGACCCACCCCTCGTGAACTTCTAAAATATCTACGTCTCGAGTCGAAAACTTTGAACCTTCTTTTACTTTAACAACGTCTCCCCCAGCAGAAGAGTCGGCTAGAATCCCATCAGAAATCTTGGCTCCTACAGATGAGTCCGGAAAGTAGGCGCTGAATCTTTCATTCAGCATTCTTACTACATCCCCAGCATCCAAAACATCTGGATACTCCACCCCTAGAGTGGTGTCATCGATCTTGCCAAAGATGGAATATAAAACTCGCCCTAAATCATGAATTGTATTTTTATCATCAAAAAATGAATCCTTTGGAGACCCATAAAGTTTCCGACTATACTCCCAAAACTTTTTTGTCCCTCGGCCCTCAAGCATATGAACTACATCCACATACTGATCCGCAACTTTCCTCAGCAAGACTCCTATTTCATCTTCCACTCCCAAAGATAATTGAATGTCTTTACTGATGTCTTCCAACTCTTCAATTTTCTTCTTTGGGTCAAACCCGATTCCTAGCTTTTCATAGTAGTCAGGGCCTATTTTTGGCATATTGCGATAGCGCCCCTTTTTGAGCTCAACCTCTACCGCAGAATCCCATTTGATCGAATCCAAAATTCGAATGGGTTTCTGTACATCCACTATGCGTAAAGAAAGACGTTTGATTTTTTCTTTATAAGTCGTCCATACCATCGTCTTAATATCTTAACCCAGATTTCTTGGTACTTGGTTTGCATTTTTTAAAGTAAAGGTATTTTATGCCGCAATGCAACAACAATAAGAATCACCAGCAGATGCCTGACAATGCAGAATTTGAGATCCGAAAGGCCTTTATTGCCATAATTGAGGCTGAAGTTACGCAGACTTGGCAAAAATCCATTTCCGGAGTCCACGCAGGTGAAGCCACCTTACTCTACAAATATTCCTTTCATGCCAGCAAAACCGGGAAGCGATTGGCAGCCGAACGTTGGGCAAGGACCGCCAAACATTTGGCTCGGGCACTCAAGCAAGAAGCCAAGATTTCATTTCTTGAGCCTCGCTTAGTTGATTTTCCGCTACTTCAATGTACGTCCGCAGAAGAATATGCATTAACTGAAAAAAGGAAAATGACAGTTGATCTAATTAGCTCTGTCAGAGAAACGGTTCAGGCCAAATTTAACCCAATCCCGGATAATATGAAGCGATACCTGGAAAGAGCAAAGCTGCATATGGATGCTCTAGCGGAAACCGAGCATCTTCATTATGTACTGGTTAATGAGAGGGTAAATGCTGGTTATGAGTATGGAAGAGTATTGGAATGCTTGATATTAGCTTATGAAGCAGAACCCAACGTAAAAATAGCCGCTTAGCTCTGGGCTATATTGGGATCTTGAAAATAAAAAAGGGCTGCCCGAATGGGGCAGCCCAAAAATATTAACGTTTCGAGTATTGATAACGTTTACGTGCACCAGACAAGCCGTATTTCTTACGTTCGACTTCACGTGAGTCACGAGTTAAATGTCCAGCTTTTTTCAAAATTGGACGGAAACCCGGATCAACTTCAAGTAACGCCTTTGAAATTCCGTGCTTCACTGCTCCTGCCTGTCCAGACAGTCCACCGCCATGTACATTCACAGCGATATCAAACCGACCTACAGATGAAGTCAATTCAAGCGGTTGCAAAATGATCATTCTAGCCGTTGGACGAGGGAAATATTCCTCAAATGAACGGTCGTTGATACGAATAATGCCTTCATCTCCCGCGCGCTGGCGGAGGTAAACTCGCGCAATTGCATTCTTACGCTTGCCTACTTGATGCAGTTGTTTTTCCATCTTCAAAACTCTCCTTTACGAACAAAACCCGTCAGCACAACTTGAGCTAGGAAACTTGCTTCTTAGGTCTAGATAATACTGTGTTACGAATAGCACCTGCTGGTAGAGCAACTGGGCCCTGTGCTTGATGCGGGTGCTCGCTTCCAGCAAAAATCTTCAATTTCTTCATCTGATGCCGAGCAAGGCTGGACTTGTTAGTCATACCCCACACTGCACGTCTTAAAATTTCTTCAGGATGCCGCTGCAGCATTTCTTTAGCGGTCTTAGTCTTTAAACCACTTACGTAGCCCGTATGATCTCTGTAAAGTTTGTCTTCCCACTTATTACGTGTAAAGACAACCTTGTCGGCATTTAGCACAACCAGGAAATCACCGGTATCGGCATGTTTGGTATAAGTAGGTTTGTGTTTACCAGTCACCACTCGTGCTATAATAGTCGCGATGCGACCGACCACTTGGTCTTTAGCGTCGACGACGAACCATTTCGGCGCATTGGCACCTTGGGTTTCAAAAAAGTGAGGACCATACTGCTTCGCTTGATAGGACTTTTGCTGCAACATAGGGT
>JBDSKY010000356.1:0-7337 GCA_039916675.1 Bdellovibrionia bacterium | reverse complement strand
CCCTCTACCACAGGGCCAGTTCCACTTACACCCGTGAGATCTTCCTTTCGAAAAAAGTAAAAAAGCTTCATGAAGTAACACCCTCAAGCAACTCCGAGGCCAAGAGGATGATAACGCATCGTGCATTTTTATTTTCATTCAGAATTTATTTACTTGAAGAATAAAATACTAACTGAATTCTAACTTTACCTTGACAGTTGAGGCCTGCTGAAAGAAATTTGTTTTAATTCATGTAGTTCCATGAATGGACCACAACAGTATCGGAGGGGGTAATGAAGTGGGCACTGGTAGTGATATCGATTGTCTTTTGTCAATTTGCGCGCGCAGAAATAAATATCGGAGCCGGAGAAGATCCAAGTACCTGGGAGCAATATTCTCAAAATAAATCTAGTGTAGAAATAGAGCCTGAACGCGAGACAGCAATTACTCGAGATGGACTAACTCTCGTTTTAAAACATTTTCCAAGACCTGGTGCTATTCCGATATTACTTATTCATGGTTTAGCCGAAAACGATCGTGTCTGGGATGCCCGTATGAAACGGTTTAGCTTTGCTAGGTTCCTGCATTCCGAAGGATTTGATGTTTGGCTAGGAAACATGAGAGGGGCTGGAACTGCAGGGTTTCGAAGCGATAGTCCCGACGGGCCTCATGCCTGGTCAACTGACGATTACGCAATCTATGATCTTCCCGTATTGGTAGATAGAGTAAAAGAAATAACTGGCCAACCCATTTGGCTCATTGGGCATAGTCTAGCGGCTTGGGTAATCGAAGGTTATCTAGGAGGCCTGACGTTTGATTCAGAGCACGTGCCGATGCCTATAAGAAAGCTTGTTAAGTCACGAGCAGAGTCGATTCGCGGCGTGGTTACGATTGCCGGAATTTATAATCTGTGGTGGCAAAAGTCGGTGCATTATCATGGAGACGATCCACTGCGAAGCGAAGAAGACTTTTATCACTCCAATTACGAGTTAGAGCTGGTAGCTAAAACCAGGGCCCTTTATTACTTAGTACCTCAGATTCGCAATCTACCGGTGGGCTGGCTTAAATTCATGCTAGGCCTGAAAATAGATGAAGTTCCATTTATCGGCACCCAGCTACAGCGGGTTTATGAAAACTTCGTGGATTCCTTAACGGCAGCCCCTATTTTCAATATGTTCTATTACCCCCCTAATTCGGAAGCTAATTTAGTCCGGATGTATTCGGTGGACGGTTTGGAAGATTTAAGTACGCATATCCTCGAGCAAATCGGAAACGCTGTAACTGAGCGTGCAACAAGCAGCTACTATCATATTACTCCTCCGGCTCATCGTTTTCTGTACGCCTCGGTGAGAAAGGTCCCCAAACTTCCTATTCTTTTTGTAGGAGGAGGCAGAGATCGACTTGCAAATGCTGACATGATCTATCAGGATGGTTATATGAAATCTGAGGCTCCAGATAAACAATTTCTAGGTGTTCCGCTGTTCGGGCATTTGGATATTCTCCAGGGCATTCATGCGCCTCACGAAGTAATGGCGCCGATTGCTAAATGGCTTCATGAGCGTTAGCGGGTGAAATGGAAAACGATCAAATACAGGTGAATTCAAATCAACAATTGAATCAGTTTGTAACTCAGTTGGAAGCGGAGGTCGGATATTCCGGGAGAACCCTCTACCAAGTCCTGTCTGAATACTTGATCCTTAAATCCCGTCACCCTGAGCTTTGCTGGGACATCGAAGGCCTTGATATTCCTCAGTCAGAACATATGAGCTTGGCCCAGTTTCAAAGCAATAGAGATCTGTTGGGCCAGTTGCAGAATATTAAAGACCAGGTTTTTCAAGGTTTGGACAATGTAGAGTCGCATCCTTGGAAATGGTTTGGGCATTCAGAACATCAAAAAGACGAGTTTGATGTCCTACTTCGTACACTAAGAATAGTTTCCATTCAGTTGAACAAGTTTTGGGTAGAGCTTCAGTCCTGCCCTTTATTTTTTAATTCACTGAATCATTCCTCTGTGAAACAGATTGAAGAAATTTTACTTTGGATTCAGTCCAGTCCTGATTGGTTGGAATTGAATCATCAGAGTCGGTTGATTCCCGCTATAGTTCAGCCGGCCTCTCGAAAGACACTCGTTGATTTTAGAAGAGATGTGAAGAGTGCCAGGGTCTTAAAGGATCGACTTAAATCTCAGCTTGAACAGTACTCTAGCCACGAATCATTGCAAAGCGCATGGCTGCTGGTTCAGCGCCACAGTTTGAAAGAGTGTCTTCAGACTGATATCGAAAAAAGCCTCCAGGATGGTAATGGCAGGCTCAAGCAGGTTCGCCAAATCCTCGACTTTACTTTCGTGCTTCATTCGCAGGCGGTTTTTCCGAAGGTGCAAACTTTTCAGGAAACCCGGCATATGTTTAAGGCCTTGAAGATGATTCGTGAGATTCCTAGGGAAGTTTTACTTTGGCGACGACCTCATATTCTCGCGGCCGGCCAGGCGCTTCGTTTTCAGGCCTGGGATGAGCGCGCTCGTCCGATTCGGGATATGAAAAAAAGGCTGGATTCCCATTTTATTATAGGAAAATTTAGCGATTCCGAACCACTGAGAGATCTGGCCGAAGCATTAACTGCGGGTGGCCCTCTGCGTCGATTTAAGTCTGAACATAAAAATGCGGAACGCACCTATCTCGAACTTCTCCTAGATCCAATAAGTCCTAAGGGCGGCAATAAAGAAACCCCGCTCGAGAAATCCCAGAGGCTTCTGGAATGGGCCGGCTACTTAGAGCAGATCAAAGCTTTTGAAAATAACGCCGATTTAAACAATGTGTTTGGGACTCTATTTAAAGGCGTAGATACACAATTTGATGCGGCTTTAAGAGCGAATACCTGGGGCAGCCAAATGAGGCAGGATTTACAGTCCAACCTCTTCGGCAAAGCTATTGTTGATTACGTCAGTTCAGCGACCGATGAACAATTTCAAAAATTGATTCAATTGTCATCTGAATCAGGCTTATTAGAAATGGAAAGAATTTTAATTGAACTTAGCCCCGCGCCTGAGTGTGGGATTGCCGAGTGGGTTAAAAGTGAAGAGTTGAGACTTTTTGAAATTAAGAAGCTTCTGGAGATAGTGACTCAGCTCGGGCTCCGTATGGATTTGAAGATGTCTGCGTTAGAAGATATCAAGCTCATGAGTGAGGAGCTAAGTTTTCTGGAGTCTCAGATGGAATCGAATTCTGATCTGAAGATCTGGCTTAAGAATATTTATTTTGGATCTGACACAGATATCACAATGATTGAGCGAGGGATGAGTTACGTTCGTTTTGTGGAAGAAGCGCCGATACCCGAGACCATGAAAATATCCTTCCTTTCTATTCACGGCCCCCAACGCTTCAACGAAAGCAAGGGCTTGATTGGTTCCGTACTCTCTTCTTTGAATCCTCTTAAGGAGCATCTTCAAAAACTGGAGAATATTACCCATGATCAAGTTCTAGCTCTGGAACATGGTCCTATTCTAAAGCTCATCACTCAGATTCAAGATGCCCTCAAGCAGCCTTCTCTATTGGAAGGTTGGGTTGAATATTTGAAACTTGAGAAGGAAGTTCGTGCTCGAGAATTGGGGTCCGTGCTGGATTTTTTTAAGGCGAAATCCTTGTCGTCATTCCGGCTAGATTTGGCCTATGAGATGGCTCTCGATGCTTCCGTTCTAAAGAGAAAAATGACCGGCAGTCTCTTTCAGGACATTGGCCTCGAGGATATTGCGAGGAATTCTAGCCCTAGCAATAACTGAGGCTTACTCCAGGAGGTCTTGGCGAATTCTTTTATTCGGGGCTGCTCCCAAATCTCGTAAAACTTCCATTTTGCGGAAAACGTTGCCGGGCCCATCTTTGAGTTTCCCCATTGCGCTCGAGTACTGCGCCTGGCCAACTTCAAAGGTTTTTCCTATTTTTTCAAAATCATCCAGAAATCCAACAAATTTATCGTAGAGTCTGGCGCCCTCGTGGGCAATTTCGAGTGCGTTTTTATTTTGGTTTTCTAACTTCCAGATCGAAGCCACTGTTTTTAAGCTGGTAAGAAGAGAGGTAGCAGTTACAATTGCAACACCATGCTTCCAAGCACGAGTCGTCAGGTCGGAATCATTCTGGGCCGCTAGAAGAAAAGCTGGCTCAATCGGCATAAAAAGGAAGACGAATTCAGGGGAATTGAGTCCCTTGAGTTTAGAATAATGTTTACCGCTAAGCTCTTCTACGTGTTTTATGACTGACTTGAGGTGACCTTCTAGGTGAAACTGTCTAGCGAGTGGCTCCTCCGCACTGCAGTAGGATTCATAGCTCTTTAACGAAACTTTTGCATCTATGACGATGTGTTTGGAATCGGGGAGATTAACAATGATATCGGGTCTAAATTTTTCCCCTAAATCATTTCGATATTCTCCTTGGACTACGTATTCATGGTTTGCTCTGAGACCTGAGGATTCCAATACTTTTTCCAAAACCAATTCGCCCCAGTCGCCTTGAAATTTTGAGTCTCCCTTGAGCGCTTGGGTGAGTTGAGTCGTTTCCCGAGTCATCTTTTCATTTAATACAACTAGTCGCTCGACTTCGGTTTTTAAGGCGATACGTTCAGTAGCTTCCGTCTTATAGGTGGCATCCACTTTTTTCTCGAAATCCCCGATACGTTCTTTTAAGGGCCTTAAAAGGCCTTCCAGATTTTTTTCAGTTTGTTCATTGAAGGTTCGTGATTTAGTTTCTAAGATTTGTTGTGCAAGGCTTTCGAACTCTAGCTGCGACTGTTTTTTTAGATCTAGCATGAAGCTATTCTGAGCTTCCAGCCTTTCCTTAAAATGATATTTTTCGGTTTCTAATGAAGCTTCAAGAGAGGCTTCCTTTTTCCGAAGCGCAATGAGTTGAGTCTGACAGCTTTCAAGCAGAGCTTTGATTTGAATTTTTTCGGTCTCAATCCAGCTCAAGCGCTCAGCCAAAATCAGACTTTGTGATTTGTGTTTGCTTAGCGATCCTCTTAAAAGCAATAGGGATAAGCCCGCACCAAAAAGAAGTCCCACGCCGAGTGATGTAAATTCCATAATTACGTCTTAACCTATTCTTCGTATGGCAGAGAGTAAAATTGAGTGAAGAAAGCTTCAGCGCTTGTTGTCAAGATAAAAACACAAAATGGAAATAATTAATCAATGTAATTCTCATTCATATCAAATAGATAAGGTGGATTCCTCGTTCCAAGTTTGTTAGGTGATTGGAACTTCCTATTTGCATCCGGCCGGCTTCGTGGTATTTATGCCGCGCGTAACGTAGTAAAGGATTTAAAATGCTTAAGAGAATTTTGCCCAAGGAAGAGAAGTATTTTGATCGGTTTGATCAAATGTCGGATCTTTTGGCCCAGGCTTCAGCAACGATGATGACGGCAGTTGATCATTCCGCCGAGGCGTCTGCAAAGGCTATGGTGCTATCTGAGTACGAAGTTCAGGCAGATCAAATCACTCACACTATATTGGGCTATTTGCACCGAACCTTCATTACGCCTTTTGACCGAAATGATATTCATGCCTTGGTTTTTAAGATGCAAAAGGTAGTAGAGCTACTATCGGGGACGGTTTGCCATCTTGTAGACTATAAGCTCACCGAGCTTTCTCCAGATATCAAGAGTCTCGCCAAACAGGTGGACGAACAAGTAATGTTAGTTTCCAGTGCTGTGCCCGGCTTGAGAAATCTTAAAGATTCCGAGCAATTGGTCGAATTGTGCGGAAAAATTCATCAGGTAAAATATCGTTCAAGGGCGATTTCTCGAAGAATCGCGGCCGATCTCCTCGAAGCAGACGATCTGAAGCTAATGATTAAGCTTCGTGATTTAGTGTCCAACTTGAATCAAACCATTTCTTGCAGTGTCGATATCGCTCAACGTATCGAAGTGATAGTTCTCGAATACGCTTGAGAAAAGATTAATAAGTGGAAATTTACGCAATAGTTTTCATAGTTTTTCTGGCTCTGGTCTTTGATTTCATCAACGGCTTTCATGATGCCGCCAATTCTATTGCAACAATTGTCTCCACTCGGGTCCTACAGCCTAAGCATGCTGTAATGTGGGCCGCTTGTTTTAACTTTATAGCCTTCATCTTTTTTGAAACCCGAGTAGCCAATACGATAGGTAAAGGCCTAGTTGATCCTGGGATTCTTAGTCCTGCGGTGATTTTTGCAGCTCTAATGGGCGCGATAATTTGGAATCTAATTACCTGGTACCTTGCTTTGCCGTCGAGTTCTTCTCATGCCCTGGTTGGGGGGTTAGTTGGAGCTGCATTGGTAAAAGCCGGAACAAGCTCACTAGTTTTCAGTGGTCTGGCAAAAGTGATTGCTTCTATTGTCCTTTCTCCCTTGTTGGGAATGGTTTTGGCGATGATTATATCCCTAGTCGCCACTAAAC
This sequence comes from Bdellovibrionia bacterium, assembly GCA_039916675.1. Taxonomy (GTDB): domain Bacteria; phylum Bdellovibrionota; class UBA1018; order UBA1018; family UBA1018; genus JBDSKY01. Next base: position 941 of record JBDSKY010000356.1, on the reverse strand, counting down.
TTTGTCAGAATCAGACCCCCCGGCATGTCGATAAATGGTTTCGGCGATTGCAGTTCGTGTCTGCCGGCCTCTATAGCTTGGGTCATGGTGGCAATGATGCACAAAAAACGATGGGAATTATTGCGGTTCTCTTATTTTCCACAGGCCATTTAGGGCCTGAATTTCATGTTCCGTTTTGGATCGTAATTCTTTGCCAATCCGCCATGGGTTTAGGAACCTTGATGGGTGGTTGGAAGATCGTAAAAACAATGGGTCTTAAAATCACTAAGTTGAAACCCATTGGGGGCTTTAGTGCAGAGTCGGCAGGAGCGCTCACTTTATTTTTGGCTACTGGGTTAGGGATCCCCGTTTCTACCACTCATACAATTACTGGCGCCATTTTAGGAGCAGGAAGTGTTTACTCTCCTCACACGGTTCGCTGGAGTGTCGCTGGCCGTATTATTTGGGCCTGGGTGCTCACGATTCCCGCCGTGGCTTTGATTTCCGGAGCGACATTGGCAATTCTTGGACAACTCATTCGCTGAACACAGCCAAAAACTGCGCCGTTTCCTTGACAAACTGAGTATCGATAACATTGATAGTGCTATGACAAAGCAAACTCAGACATTCCAGGCCGAAGCGAAAGAAATTTTGGATCTAATGATCCACTCCCTTTATTCCCACAGAGAGATCTTCTTGAGGGAGTTAATTTCGAATGCCTCAGATGCTATAGAAAAATTGAAATTCGAAAGTTTAGTGAATCAGGCACTTCCGGCACCGGAAAAGGGATTTGAAATTCGCCTGGATGCCGATAAAGCGGCAAAAACTTTGTCAATTACCGACAATGGTATTGGAATGACTCTTAGTGAAGTCATTGAAAATATTGGAACAATTGCTCACTCGGGAACAAAATCCTTTTTAAAAATGCGCCAGGAACTGAAAGACCATCCAGAGTTGATTGG
>JBDSKY010000355.1:0-2863 GCA_039916675.1 Bdellovibrionia bacterium | reverse complement strand
AAGCATTGATCCTGTTATTTAACTTCTGAGAATGGGAGACGTCTCGTTCACGGAGATGCAGCATTCTACCAGTATACCCTTCTGTAAAAATAGAAAGGGGGTTTTCCGTTTTTACCGAAGCTTAACAGACCAGTAATCTTACTACCTGAGTAAAACGTGCTAATAACCTAGACTTTATGAATGCTACAAACAAGCTGAAGGTTCGCGGCAGTAGTTTCGCCCCCTTGGGCAAATGGCCGAATGTGATCGTACTGAATAACTTTTCGAGAATCACATTAACGCTGAGTCAACGGATCCCTTACAACTATCTAAAGCTTCCCGTTCGCACATTGCTTAAGGAGAGGCAGTACAGTCTCTAATTTTGCATTGGAAGACTCGCTATGCAGGACATCCCTACAGCTTTCAGTTAATTCGTGACGGATCGCCTCCGCTACTCTATTTTTGCCCCTCTCGCCCAAATAGCCTCGGTAAAATGCTAATAGATTTTGTAAATAACTTTGAAAAGCCTGAACCCTACGCGGGGTGTCTAATTTTCCTTTGTGAGCCATAGGTCCGCTAGGGGAGAACCCGTGGTCCAAATCAGGTTCTAATACGGCATTCATCGGTCTTGTTCCGAGAGTTGTGAGGTCCTCTATACTTTCATTTTGTAATTCATTTTCGTTGGAACTAGGTATAAATTTCATTTTAGCATAATCTATCAGGGTGAATGTACGAGTTTTCATATCATAAAACATATTGTGATCGTGGAGATCTTGGTGGAAAAATCCAATTCTGTGAAGTGCTCCCAACTTTTTTCCAATATCCTCGTTCATATTTAGATGCTCTTGAGTGGTGCCTCTGTTTTCTTGCCTCAGCTCAGAAACCATTGAACCTATTGCTTTTTCCATTAACACTGCGCAGGTTTCAGAGTTCGGTGAATTCAGATGCGTCAGGCCCAAGACATTAGGAATCTTTGGAAGGCGTCCCGTGGTTACTCTGGAGCCAATATCTTCTTCAGTTCCATTTGCGCTAAGGTGCTGGCATTGGTCGGGGTAAACTAAAATAGCTTGGGATACGCGCCAGAGGTTTTTTGCTTCCGTACAGTTAGTCAGTTTGATTATATAATTTCTATGTGTCTCTTGGTCGACCACATTAAATACACCTAAATTGAATAGTCCAGGATTTACGACTCCTTTCTCCAAGGGCACCACTTTAAGGGCATGGGCGGAACCCAGGATATGTGTCTTCGATAGCCACTTTAAAATTCCCTCGGATTTTTCTAATTCGGCCGAAATGCTGACAAGGCTTCCGGGAATAGCTTTTTCAAAGTTTGGAGAGGAAATGGGATTAAGTCGGCAGAGATCTGCCAATTGCGATTTTGGTCTGTATTCCAGCGGCTTAGTTTCTCTCTGCTCTATTACCTGATGCAAGCTTTTAGATGGCCTAGAAACGGGTGCCGACGCATCTTTTGAAAAATTTGGTTTTTGATAAAAGTCCTGTGAAGCTGAGTGATGAGAAGGAATCTTATTGGCACCGTCGGTTTCATAATCGTCAGGGATGTCAATGATAACGGAGTCACCGGCTGATAGTCGATGTAGGGGATAAAAACACCCAAATAAGATCAAGACAAGATAGAAGCTAACGTTGGAGATTTTGCTCACCTCTAAAGGTTAAACTTGTCTACGCAGAACGTCAAGTCTCCGGCTCGGGAAGCCTCCTCCCCGACGATAACTCTAAAACAACCCAGTAATCTTACCACTATCATCCATATCAATTTTTAGAGCAGCCGGTAAACGGGGAAGTCCAGGCATGGTCATGATATCGCCACAGATCACAACTACAAACTCAGCTCCGGCGGCTAGCCGGATTTCTCTAATGTGAAGTGTATGACCTGAAGGAGCACCGCGCTTTTTAGCATCAATCGAAAACGAATATTGTGTCTTAGCAATACAAACAGGAAAATTTCCAAAACCACCCGCCTGAAGTTTTTCCAATTGAGCGCGAATAGCTGGGTCGGCAGTCACTTCCGAGGCTCCGTAAATTTTCTTTGCTATATGATTTATCTTTTCCCACAATGTATCAGAATCTGAATACAAGAACTCAGGCCTAGCATGGCTATTTTCTACAAGTTGAAGAACTTCTTTGGCTAAAGAAAGAGCACCTCGTCCACCCTCTGACCAGTGCTTCGAGACCACTACCGAAGTCTGGGTTGGGGCAACCAATTTTTGAATTAATTCCAGTTCTGCGGGTGTATCGGTAGAGAAATGATTAATCGCAACAACACAAGGTAGACCAAAATGGGCTTTGATATTCTCAATATGTTTTTCCAAGTTGACGATCCCTTTTTTCACAGCGTCTAAATTTTCCTGGGTAAGATCCTTGAGATCAACCCCACCATGATATTTCAGGGCTCGAACCGTGGCGACTATAACAGCAGCAGAGGGCCTCAACCCAGACTTCCTGCATTTAATATTTATGAATTTTTCTGCGCCCAGGTCGGCTCCAAAGCCCGCTTCGGTTACTACATAGTCTGCAAGCTTAAGCGCCGTCTGAGTGGCCATGACTGAATTACAGCCATGGGCGATATTCGCAAATGGCCCCCCGTGAATGAATGCTGGGGTATGTTCCAGAGTCTGAACCAGATTTGGCTTAAGCGCATCTTTGAGAAGCACGGCCATAGAGCCATGAGCTTTTAGCTCAGAGGCTCGAACCGGTTTCTGATCCCTTGTGTAACCAATAACAATATTTCCGAGCCGGTTTTTTAAATCTTTTCGGGAAGTTGCCAGGCACAAGATGGCCATTACTTCAGAGGCGACCACAATATCAAAACCATCCTGCCTTGGAAATCCGTTCCCCGGCCCCCCCAATCCCACATTGATGGAAC
>JBDSKY010000354.1:0-4395 GCA_039916675.1 Bdellovibrionia bacterium | reverse complement strand
AAGAATTAAATCCAGCGGAGATGTCATCGTAACTAGGGAAGGTGAATCCGTCGCTGGAGGCGCATGGCGTGAAGAAGGAGACTACCTGAACGCCTGGCCCGATTATATGTGGGTCCCCTATGCAGTTGTAAAAGCTGTCGATCCGGACCAAGACTATACGAATCCCCAAGTAGATATTGATTGGATTAAGGAGCATTTACTTGTCCCTGGGGGCGCTGACGATACCTCAGTTCCTGGGGGAGAGATATCTCCTGCTCCGAGCATTTTCCCTTCGGGGTTTCCTAGCGGATTCCCAGGCAATTATTTTCCGGGAGGCATTCCCAACAATTATCCGGGGGGCCCGGGTAATTACCCTGGCAGTGGCAGTGGCGGCGGCAGAGGTTATCCTGCTCCCAATCCTGGAAGTTACCCAGGCTCTGGAAGTTACCCAGGTTCAGGATTCCCAGGAGGGGTGAATCCCGGTTCTCGTCCAGGCCATTTTCCTGGAATGCCTCACTAGCGTATGAGGTTACTAAGGATTTTGCGGGCAAAGCCTATAGACAAAATTTAGAAGATATATTCCAAAATGCGTGTTATATACGCGAAGTGTTAAACTTGAGTAAATCGATCAGCTCCTATTTACCCCTTGTTCTTGCATTCCATTGGGCATTGTCAGGCTCCTCCCAATCGGAAGCCCACGGCGCCGTGGCACCGCTTCGTTCCGTTGAAGCCGACATTAAAGAGATGGAATCTCCGATTGAAAAACTAAAAGAGACCTTCGGAATTACTTATTTTTCCTACTTGAACGGTCCCGGTCTACATCCCGATTCATTCTTATTTAGTCCCAACCAGCTCGGCAGACCTGCAAATGATGGGATTAATTTTTTAAATCAACTGTCCCTGCGTTACAAATTTTCCAAAAATCTGGCCTTAGATTTTCAAAGTCGATTTTATCTACTAGTTAATAATTATACAGAAAATCCAAATTTCAAAATTTTCAGATGGGAAGCACCAAGAATCGGGATTTCCGGCCAATTATTGTCGGGCGATGACTGGACTTTGACCGGAGCGGTCAATACAGACTTTCCCTATTTCCTACCGTCACCCTTCACCGGATTTCAGGCTCGCGAACGTACTACAGTCCTAACTCCAGGAATGTTTGCGGCCTTCAAATACAAACCCAAAGGAAGTCGTTGGTCCCTATTCAGTGTGGTATCTCCTAGACTTTTTATCTATGCCGACAGAGATGCAGCAGAGGCCCAAATGGTCTCAAGCGGATTTTCATCTGGCAATAAAGCCGATATAATTTTGGCCTTCCAACCGACTCTCAATTACCAAATCTCTGAAAAAAGCAGCATTAGCGTCGGCACAGGGATTGATTACCGTAAGCAGGTCGTTTCAGATTGGAACATCTTTTATGCATCTTCAGTCCTAAATGGGGAAAGCAAGGCCTGGCGATTAGCGGCATTACCCCTGAATGTGGGTGTGACATTTAACATAAGCCCCCAAATCAACCTTTTTCCTTTCATTTCGGCCTACCCGATCGCTAGCCAAAGGTATGATGTGAAAAAAGAGAAACAAGCCGGTTTCTTAGAATCTGCGTCCTTTGGAATGTGGATCAGCGGGACGGTTTTTTAACGCCTTGACTCCTATTGACTCCTGCCCCGCCTAGTTGTATGGGTAGACCATGTTTGGTATTTCCGGCGAACACATTTTAATCTTAGGCATTGTACTCCTGATCTTTGGGCCTCGTAGGCTTCCTGAGCTGGGCAATACAATGGGTAAAGCAATCCGCAATTTCAAAGATGCAATTTCTGGCGTTGAAGAAGCCAAATTTCGCAAGCTTGAAGAAGAGAAAGCTCAGCAGATTCCAGCCTCTCAGGTAAATGTTGCAGAGCTCAATCGAAATGAAGCGGTACGCACCTCTGCTCCAGCATCCAGCATACCTCCTACGTCTACAGCCGAAACTAAAACCATCTAACGATGGGTTGGGCTGTTTAAAGTAATCAACTCAATCCAGTTGCAAATCCTCCTCAATAGCGGCAGACTCGTGTTCTAAATCAGGAACACAATTATGCTCGACGAAAAAAATTTCACCAAATACCTCAGTCGCCATGAAATCGATGCTTCAATCGTAGAACTCGCTAAACGCGTTAATGCTGATTATGAAGGCAAAGAGGTCGTTCTTGTCGGAGTCCTTAAAGGCGCCATCTTGTTTATGGCAGACCTGGTACGTCATCTGACGTGTCCTGTGGAAGTGGACTTTGTGCGCCTTTCCAGCTACGGAAAAGCCCGAACATCCAGTGGAACCGTCACTATTGTAAAAGACATCCATGCCGACATCAGAAATAAGCATGTACTTATCGTTGAAGAAATTATCGATAGTGGCCGAACCTTAAGATTTCTATACGATCGCCTCAAAGCGAGCGGACCAGCATCCGTAGAAATTATTACGCTACTCGATAAGAAGGCAAAACGCGTGATAGACGTTCCCGTGAAATACGTAGGTCTTACAATTGATGACCACTTTTTAGTCGGCTACGGTTTGGATCTAGAAGAACGTTGCCGAAACTTGGCAGATATTTATTATTTAAAATATCCGAATTAAGATAAAAAATAAACCATTGCTGAATCTATGAAAGCCATCATTCCAAAGGCCTTCCTGAAAAATCATTTTTTCAAGATTGTAGGCACCTTTGGTTTCGCTTTTCTTACCTCTTGGTTACTTTTTAGAACTACTGGAATTCACTCTGATGAAATCAACTATTTGAGAATAGCCGAAAAGTATCTTTTCGGAGACAGTTACTATCAACCCAAGTCTTGCTTATTCTATATCGTAAACTATATCTTTCAACATTCGGTCGGACTTTTGTTTGGGCCCCTCAAACCCTGGTCACTTTATCTTACCCATATATTACTTATCTCTGCTGGGTTGGTATGGTCAATCAAACCGATCTATGTCGAGGGGAAAAAATTTGAATTTTTCTTAGCCTATCTATTACTCTTAGTATCGCCATTAACTTTATTAAATTCTACTCAGTTCATGATGGAAACTCCGCTTCTCCTGGTATTATCCCTCATCTTCGGATGTTTATTTCGGGAGAATGATCACCAAAGGTGGATTCGCGGGCTCTCAGCTCTTGCCGTCTCCCTAAAACTTACTGCTCTGAGCCCCTTATTGCTTCTAGCTCTGATTTTTTGGAAGAAAGATCGAGGCAAATCAATCGCCCTAATCCAAGGTATGGTCCTGGGCTATTTCATTACTTCCGCGTTAATTTTCTTGGCCAGCTTTTTTCCTCCTGACTTTGTTTCGCCTCCACAAGTTTTCAAAAGACAATTTTCAGATTTTTTCGATTTTCAGAAAAACCTAAGACATATAAAAATGACAGCCTTTTATCTTTATGCCTGGCTGTTTTTTATAGGGCCTACTTTAATTTTAGGTACACTTTTCCACCTGCGCACTACTCTGAGCCACTCACCAAAAATCAGAACGAATGAAGAGAATAATTCATTGTGTTACCTCACAATAATCATAGGATCCTGGGCTCTCACTTTTGGAATTCAGATGTTATCGTCTTCCTTTTATTTCAGGTACGCTTATCCCACTCTATTTATCGGACTTTTAGCAGGAATTTATTATGTGGGAAGATCCGGCCTACTCGCTTTGATACCCTTAGTACTATTCGCATTGGCGCAGTCACTCCCTTTGGTTACTTATGGAACCGAGAGGTTCCAATACTGGCCGACGATCGTTAACGCGGAGTTTTTCCAAGCTCGTTTGACAATCTTCTCTGGCACCCCTACCCACGCAGCTCTAATGGGACTTCGGATGCATTCAGAGACTCCATGCATAGAACTAAATATTCTTCCGCAAGGAGAATTTGAAGGATGGTATACTCGCTACCTTCAATTTGTATTACCTCACTCTTCCATTCAACCTTTAGAGGCATGCAAAAATGAATGGAAACTCGAAGTGAAAAGAGAAGGCGCTGCAGATCTTAAGTTTGGAGACTTAGCTAGTTTAAAGGATTATTGCAAAAGCGGTCAAAACTACGGGGGTTTTCAGGAAATCATGTTTCCTGAAAATGGAGAAGAATCCCGATACTTGAATTCTACTTGTATCACTAATTTTCACAAATTTTGAAGCTCTGAGATTCTAAGCTCATGCCTAGGGCTAATACTCACCTGCTTAATAAGTCGGAGAAATGCGTGAGTAGCTAAACTTTCTTCGACACGTGGTTTCCCGGTAATTTTTTCGATGTCTTGAAAAATGTATGCTCCCGTATAGGTTTTTCCTTTTATCGCCTTTAAAATACGATCCTCGTTCAACTCCAATGCATTAAAATTAATTGAGGAAAATCCCAGAATACTAAATTCAGTAGGGAACTTTGAAACCACTACGGTAGTTGATCTTTG
>JBDSKY010000353.1:0-7678 GCA_039916675.1 Bdellovibrionia bacterium | reverse complement strand
AAAAGAATATCCAAGCAGCCATTGCCGTCAACACTTCGAAATGGGTGAGTGCAAGATCCTGAGTTTTAATTAAAACGGCCAGATAGGCGCGGCAGAAAAGGTCTTGAGAAATATCTTCTCCGTTTATTCTAATTCTTTCGGTAGTCTCCTCTAAATGGGGCGAGGTGTAGAGACCCACCGTTCCACCTGTAGCTAAAAGTAAGGCTTCCAAAGTTGCGCAAACGCTGCCTTTTCCATTGGTGCCTGCAACCACAGTAGTTCTATCAGGTCGGAATTGATGAGGAGGAATGAGCCTTTCCAAAGCTCTCTGCATTGGCTCTAAACTAGGAGCCTTATCAGGCATTACCCCGCGAGCTTCGATGTCTTTCACGATTTGGCGATAGGGAGATAAAATCTCATGATTGCTATCCGTTATTTTGTTATTCACTACATTGTTATTGGTTACCACCGGCAAACACCATCTACCTGTGACCAGGTCTTTAGGCCGCGAGCATTTTGTTCTCCATTATGAACTCGGAGATAGCTGATTCCTTTTTTTGCAAGCTCGACTGAAATAACTGTGGTTTCGATGTCCCGATCCCGTGGATGTTTGTCTGTCAGAGTACTGAGGAAGGATTTTCTAGAATGTCCGAAGAGAATGGGTACTTTTAACTTATGAAATTCATGGGCACGGCGGAGGATCTCCCACGACTGCTGCGGAGTTTTACCGAATCCCAGGCCTGGATCAAATATAATTCTACTTCTCTCAATTCCAAACTGCTTGAGACTTTGAATCCGGGTTTCAGCCCAATCGACTAATTGATCGATGAGGTCTTCATTCGGCGAGAGGACTTCGGATTTTTTAGGAGGCACGGATAAGCTGTGCATGACAACAAGCTTTACCCATTTCTCTTCTCCCTTAGAGTCCGGGTGCGAGCCTACTACGGCCTCCTTCATAGCATCGCTTGCAAATCCTGAGACATCGTTGATCCAGTCCACTCCTAATTGAATGGATCTAGACGCGATCTCAGGATTGCGAGTATCGACGCTGAGTCGAACCTTTTGCCCTTGTACCGCTTGAAGAAGTGGCTGAATACGGCTCCATTCTTCTTCTGTTTCTAGCAACCTAGCGCCGGGACGGGTCGATTCTCCACCAATATCTATTATGTTGATTCCATTGTGAATTAATTCTTGAATTTGCCTTAGGGCGGGTTCAGTCGTATTATGTAGACCCCCGTCAGAGAAGGAATCGGGAGTAATATTAAGAATGCCCATCAGCTCGGTGAAACCTAATGGAGATCTCCGTGTCCGGAACGGCATTGATTCCCAGTTTCTCTTCCAGGAGCTCACATAGTGTCCGACGGGCATTCCCTGATGCTGGCCAGGAATCGGAATTATCCAATTGGGGAGCAAATCGACTAAAGGCAGAATAGCAAAGGGTCGCTCGAGTAGGCCTGGATGGGGTATTTGCAGGGATTCGTTTTTATAATTTAGGTCACCCATGACGAGAATATCAATGTCGATTTCTCGGGGAGCCCAACGGCCTCGGTCCTTGCGGCCTATCTGAGCCTCGATGTCTTTAATGAATTTCAGGAGCGCAGGTGGGCTCAAATTTGTTTTACAGAGTATATTAATATTTAGAAATGGAAGGTCCCAATCCTTTGGAGCTCCGGGGGGAAGGAGGGCATCGGATTCATAAAGTGGCGAAATAGCAGTGACTTCAATGCCGTCTAGAACGCCTTGGCCCTTAAATTCGAGTGTTTCGTATTGGATTCTGTGTATTGCGTCTCGTAGATATTCTAGGCGGTCACCACAGTTACTTCCTAAGCCCAGTACTACCATTCTAGCCTACCGTTTCAAATCCAATCCCCAAGTACAAATACCGATCCCCCGTGAAGATCTGGTACTGGAGGCTTCTCTTTTGTGACTCTAATTTTGAGTTCGGTTGCCGCGGGTAAAATTTCCTTGATTGCGGAATAAACATCCCAGCCCAATTTTTCAATGAGATGGAATTCATTTTGTTCACACAGAGCACGAATTTTTTCGCTCATTTCAGCATAACAAACAGTCTCTTCGAGACGATCAGTGAGGCATCCTTTGGGAGGTTGCTTAAATCGCACTTCAGCATCAAAAGAAACATATTGAGGTACTTGTCGTTCCGCTTCACCGCAGCCGAGCCTTACTTTAAGTCTTAGGCCCGCAATCGAGACAGAGCTAAACAGGCATTGTATTGGTAATACCATCTAGAAACTTCCAAAGACGATCCGTAGCTGTATGAGCCGCTGCTTCAGCCAAGGTCTTCTCTGCTGGAGTAAGTCCGTCCAGCAACTGGGTTATTGTTTGTGTGTGAAAGACGTCGGCTTGTCGATGAACTTCAAAAAAGGAAAGAGTGGATTCTTCATTGATCATGTTGGTGCTGTAGTGCTTTTTCAATGCGTCGATTTTAAAAGTCGCTACTTCAGGAATCTGATGTTCATAGGCGAAGAGTGTTCCTAAGCCTTCAGCATAGGATTTCCGGCAAGAAGCAAAAAATGTGTCTACCAGGTCTTGAGTTTCAGGAAGTGGAGTTGCGCCCTTTACTGCGGCCCGAGTGGTGCCTAAACCTTCAGCAAATCTTAACCAGAGTTCTGGGTGATGCTCGGTTCCTTTTTCTTCATCATTTAGGTTTTCAAGCAGGAACTGGCGGGCTTCAATATCTTCGCAGTTCGAATGAGTAGCGCTGATGTAGCGAGGGAATGCTTTAACGTGATGATAGTACTGTTGGGCGTATGTCTGGAGAGTCGCAACAGGTATCGTACCTTCGGTCCAGGCTTGATAAAATTTATGCTTTAAAAGGTGTTTGGCCGAAAGGTTGCTGATCAATGAAGCTGTAAATGAATTTGTAAGAGTCATAGTCCTGATATCCCCATGTTTAATGGGATAGTCAAGATAAAACATGGTGGACAGGCCACTGCCTGTCCACCAGTCGAGGTGGGTCGCATCACGTTTTTGGGGGCGATGGCTTGGATGCGAGCTCACTACCTCGAGATTTTTTTCGGCACTCGACTTTTCAATAGAACATGTGTTCAAGTTGTGTGCCCATTTTGAGGTCTCTTTACCCTGTAATAACGCATCTCCGCGAAGCTCTAGCTGTGATAAATTGACCTGGTGGAACTTAGTAAAATTGTCGAATGTTTAACCCGTGTAGAAGTGTGGCCCAAAAGTCAGACAGAAATGGCTGCTTTGATAGAAGCTATCGGAGCAGCACTGGAAGTCGAGTTTGTGGGAATCCATTCAGGGCAAAATATTGGTGAGTCTAAGGGGCTTAAATTTTTCCGGACGGCGAGTGCAGAAAATTCCAATCGGCAAAACTGTTTTGATATCCTTCGCAATAGGTATCAGAAAGTATTGTGTCAAGACAATTACATGCGACATTTCCACGTTTCAGAAGGCGAGTTGAAATGGCCGTCATTGTCCGTGATTGTACATTTAACTGAAATACCGCTCATCGAGCTCGAGTCACGCCAGGAAAAGAAATGTACGGGGCTGATCTTAATTGGATCAGTGCAGCCCCTCTCTCCTGAACAGGAGCAAGGCCTGTCCCTTATAGCGCTTTGGCTTTCCGCAATAACTCAGATTTCAGTCTTGGAGACTGCCGTAGAAATTCGAAATCAGTTTTTATCAATCGCAAGTCATGAGCTTAAAACGCCGCTCACTTCAATTTATGGAATTTTACAGCTTCAGGAAAGAATGTTGCGCCAGAAGAGCGGGGGACCTACGTTTCCCGATCAAGAAAGGCAGCATGGATTTTTGAAAATGGTGATTCGTCAAGTAGAGAGACTCAATGAGCTTATCGACGGTCTGTTGGACGTATCAAAGATTCAGAACGGCCGCTTTACTGTGGAGCCAAGCGAGACCGATGTTTCTGCACTATTGAAAGATTGTATCCAGTCACGGCTGAATGTCATTGCTGAGGAAGCTTCTGTGAAATTGGATTTAGGCGCACCCCCCTCTTTAAATGCTTTTGTCGATCCAGTTAGGACTGAGGAGGTCATCAGTAATTTAGTGATGAATGCCATTCGCTTTTCCCCGGAAGGCGGAGTTGTCTGGATTCGCTTAAAAGACGAGGGTGATTCCTTTCGGTTGATTGTGAGGGATCAAGGTCCGGGGATCGATTTAGAAGATAGAGAAAGAATTTTCCGGCCTTTTCAGAGAGTCCAACGCAGCAGTCGTCTCGGGGGGTTGGGTCTTGGGCTTTATATCTCCCGTCAAATTGCCCAGCTTCATGGCGGCGATGTCAGCTTAGTGGAGAGCCTACCAGGCAAGGGGAACGTCTTTGAGGCGCACTTCCCTATACGTCGGGCCCATTTAGCGGCTGTGGCCTAATCTACGGCCATTGCGCCCATAGATGGTGCAATTCACACCTTGCGATTGAGTTTGGCGGCAACAGCATTTACTAGATTCCGATTAAGGTTTTATCTCTGCGTTGCGCAAGTATTCTCAGCCAAACAGGAATAAGTGGGTTTGCAACTGAAGTTAACTCACTGGGTTACAGAGCTTTTTCAGTTATTGCAGCACTGGTCTAGACACGACTTGGTTAATTTTAGTAAATTAAATTAATAAACTAAAAAAGTCTTGTATTTGTGTAAAAATTAACGTAAATACTAAGGCCTGCCAGTTCTTGCTTTGGAGAAGAATCTCAGAATCTCAGAATTGCTGAATTAAGGAAGAGTTAAGGTGAATTATGAAATTAAGAGTGTCAAACCTAAGTGTGATCAGTTTCATTCTCTTTACGTCTTCCGCGTCCGCGCTAGCAACGGAGTCCTACTTGACCTCGGCAGAGCAAACTGCAGTAAATTACTTATTTTTAAGTGATAGAAATGCAGCAGAGAAACTTCGTGAGGAGTTCCATCAAAAACATCTAACCGAAGAAATGTTGCAATCACAGCGGAGGGAAGAAGAAAGGAAGCTCCAGATTGAGAAGGAGAATACCCCCGAAGAAAAGCTAAGAAGATTCAAAGCATGGGAAATTGAGGAAAAACAGCTTCGGAAAATGGTCCGTAAAGATGATTCTCAATATATTCATGAGGTATTAAATGCCATTCTCGAATTGATCGAGAGCGAACGTCTCTACCCTTCTTTGGTTGAATCAGTGGCTACCTACCTTCTAGAAATAAAAAATGTACATCTGGACTACGAAATTGGAGCAGTTCAAAAACAACGTGCCTTGGTGGAGCTTACGCGGAAATCAGAAGGCATGTTGATGTCAGTAAGTGAACTGGAGGAGCAAAAACCGTATTTGGCTCAAGGTGAATTGCGGCATTCGATTCGTACACTTACCTCCACCTTCAAAGATGAACTTGATAAATTAAATGTCTCCGATAAATTCAAAAACGATATCGATTTGATAGCCTTGCTTGAAGCTGCATTAGTTCACGATTCAAAATTGCATTCTCAGACGCTCAAAGCAAAAACGCAAAAAATTTGGGATCGGCTCTTGCTAGGTACCCATGTGGGTCACTCTGCTAAGAAGACTAAGCGAGATTTAGATTATGCACGTAGAATGCTTCACATTTATTATTCAACTCCACCCAAAGATTACAGTGCTAACTTTTTTGCTGACATCAAAAAGCTGGATGCTGCCTTAATTTCTGGTGATTTTAACCATGTATTAAAAATGATCAAAGCGGGTACAGCAGTTGATTACCGCGACGGCATCCATGGATCGACTCCTTTGATGTTCGCGGCGCAACAAGGTCGATCGGACGTCATGAGAGTTCTAATCGATTCTGGAGCAGATATACGTGCCGTAAATAAAGGTAAGTCAGCACTTCATTTTGCCCTATTAGCCAAGAAATTGGATGCAGCCCTCCTTCTCATTCAGTCCGGTATTCCTGTTGATTCTGTAGATTACCAGTATGGTTCAACCAGTTTGATGTTTGCGGCACAGGAAGGACGAGCAGATATTGTTAGAACTTTACTAGCATTGGGTGCAAACCCTAAAGCCAAAAATAAATATGGGAATAACGTCAAGTACTTTGCCCGAAACAAGGGTATCAAAAGCCTACTCAGGTAGTGGCAAACGCAGCATATAGCCCGCTAAAGTGCTTCTAAGTTTGCAATTTCTCTTTCTAATGTTTTGTTCGGGAAGGATCAGCAAAGTTTAATAAAAGAAAAAAAATGGTGAGTCCAGATGGAGTCGAACCATCGACCCATACATTAAAAGTGTATTGCTCTACCAACTGAGCTATGGACTCACCTAACTCCCAAACCACATTTGACATGGCATGCGAGAAACAATGGGTTACCAGAGACTCGCTTCCAGTGCAAGCAAGAATCTAATATCCATCAAAACATTTTCCGTTTTCTACTGAAATGGATCATCCAGGTGCAAAGTCTCTTCTCTGCCTGCGCCTGTGCTCATAATGACAATTGGCACCCCAAGGAATTCCTGGATAAATGTCATATACTTTTGAAGCTCAATCGGAAGATCTGCCAAAGTATGAACGGCCTTCGGATCATAACTTCCCCATCCGGGCATAACTTCATAGACAGGTTCAATTCTTTCTAGATCCTCAGCGCAAGAAGGCAGGTCAAAAAGGGTCGTGCTTCCAAGGCGATAGCCTGTACAAACTTTGATGGAATCAAAATTCTGAAGGACATCGGCTTTCATCAAAGCCAAGCCAGTAAGGCCATTGACCTCAACAGCATACTTAAGAGCAACTAGGTCCAGCCAGCCGGTACGGCGAGGACGGCCTGTGGTAGCGCCGAATTCCATTCCTACTTTGCGAATTCTGTCGGCGGTTTCCTGTTCCGCGCTTTTCATCTCGGTAGGGAATGGGCCAGCTCCAACGCGTGTCGTATAGGCTTTGGTAATTCCAATAACCTGAGAGATCGCATTGAGTCCTACTCCCGAGCCTGTAAGGGCTCCCGCTGCGACTGTATTGGAAGAAGTGACAAATGGATAGGTGCCGTGGTCGACGTCCAGCAATGTCCCTTGTGCTCCTTCAAAAAGAATCTGGCGTTTATCTTTGAGCGCCTGCACTAAAATGCCACGCACGTCGGCAATGTAGGGCCTGAGGCGCTCTCCGAGTTTCAAGCACTCTTCATAAAGAGCATCAAATTCAATGGTCTTGTGATTGAAATGATGCTTCAGGAGAATGTTTTTCTCTTCAACTGCGGTCGTGAGTTTGGAGCGAAGCAGTTCGGGTCTTAGCAGGTCAATGACTTGAATTCCGCGGCGAGCGACTTTGTCTTCATAAGCCGGCCCGATTCCTCGGACAGTGGTCCCTATTTTTCCTCCAGCCGCGTGTTCTTCGCGAAGCTGGTCTAAGATACGATGGTACGGTAAAATAACATGAGCACGCTCACTCACACGAATTGCTGCATGGGCGTCGGCTCGGAGTGCGCCAGCGGCCTGGAGAGCTTCTACTTCTTTGAAAAATACTCCTGGATCAAAAACAACTCCGTTAGCAATTAAGCAGATTTTACCAGGATGGAGAATCCCACTTGGGATCAGGTGGAGAACGGTTTTGACGCCTTTTACTACAAGAGTATGGCCAGCGTTATTGCCTCCTTGGTAGCGAACAATGTATTCTGCTTTGCTACTAAAAAGATCTACAACCTTACCCTTACCTTCATCACCCCATTGCGCACCGACGACAACTACGTTCATAGATTCTAAAGCCCTTCTTTTGAGAAAACTTTTAAAGCCGCACCC
>JBDSKY010000352.1:0-6557 GCA_039916675.1 Bdellovibrionia bacterium | reverse complement strand
GATATGCAGAGTTTAAGCCAATTTTCGAGGAAGTTCGGAATTCTCATTTTTCCCGCATTTTTACAGATGTGCAGAGACCATGTTGGGCTCAAGTATCAAAATTTAACAGCACTCAGACTTTCGTTAGTTTGAGTTCAATAGAGTGTTCGGAACATACATTGCATTCACTACCGCGCGATATTCGCACGCCACACAGAGGAGCCCATAGCTATGCACACCCCGAAACACTCGATTGTAATTCCCGTTTATAATGAATTAGGATGCCTACCTACTCTAGCCGAAAGATTAGAGAAGCTAGCCCAAAATCTCTTGCCGGACTCAGTAGAGGTTCTATTCGTCAATGATGGAGCAAGGACGGTTCGGACAAAGCTCTGGACGAACTCGTTGAGAAGAACTTGATTTTTAAAGTGATTCATCTCTCCCGGAATTTTGGACACCAACTGGCGATCACAGCAGGGCTTGAGAGGGCAAGAGGAAACACAGTTTCGGTTATCGATGCAGATTTACAGGACCCTCCAGAGGTTATAGCTGAATTAATCGCTCGATGGACCGAAGGATTCGATGTCGTCTACGCTATTCGCCGTTCCCGTTCAGGTGAGACGAAGTTCAAGCTTTGGACAGCGAAACTATTTTACCGAACTATTCGTCGTTTCACCCAGATAGATATTCCTCTGGATACAGGTGACTTCAGGCTCATGGACCGAAAGGTGGTGAATGCTTTTCTTCAGCTTAGAGAGCGGCATCGATTCGTGCGCGGCCTGGTAAGCTGGCTCGGTTTTCGTCAGACTGGCGTGCATTACGATCGTGCGGAACGCAAATTCGGAAAAACCCACTACCCTTTGAGTAAGATGATAAGATTCGCAACCGACGGCATCACTTCGTTCTCGAGTGTTCCACTTCGATTGGCGACCTATACTGGGTTCGTCTCATCAGTCGCCGCTCTTTGTGTTGGGGCTTGGACGCTTTACGTGAAATTTGTCGCTGGTAAAGCCATTCCGGGTTGGACTTCAGTTATGCTCGTTGTGCTTTTCATGGGCGGAATTCAACTGTTGGCGCTTGGAATTTTCGGCGAATATTTGGGGCGAACTTACGACGAGATTAAAGGTCGCCCCCTCTATTTGGTTCAACGTGCTGTAGGATTTGAGCGCGAAACTATCCCAAAATTTGATAAAATCTGTGAATCGATCGGCGTATAAAGCCCGGTCTAGGTGATGTTGATATTACTTCATTGAAAGGTAAGCCACCAGAGTCCATAGAAGTTGATGCAGACAGAGAAGAGCGCCAAAGAAAGAATCGTACGGCTACGCCGGAAGGATCGAAGTGCGGCGATTGCTCCCAAGGCTGCTATCGGGGCGATGTCGATGGAGTAGCGAAGACCAAACTGAAACCATCCATTGGATTCGTGAAGCAGCAGACAGAACCAGACCGCGAGAAGAACAAGAATTGCCGCGCCACGGATTTCTTTTCTCAAAAAAGGCGAAGAGAGCCCGGCGATTCCAAGCGCCACTATTGGATTATTGAGTACGAAAGCAGTACCTCGACCATGGAATTCTAGAAAACGGGTCTTTCCGCCCAACGTCGGAAGATTAATAAAGGAGTGAAAAAAATTACTTGGCAAGTAAGCGAGACTGAAAATACCGTTTTTGAGTTGGCGCGACCAGGGAAGATAAGAGTGGCCGAATTCTATTGGATTATGAAAGCGCCCCCAATTGTAGAGTGCAATAATGATCACGTATGGGAAAAAACTCCAGACTATCGTGCGGACGATTCTCGCTGGATTCCGGTTGCCCCAGTGATGATCAAGAACAAAAAGAAACGGAAGATAAAGGAAATAAAATGGCCGGCATCCCACGGCGAGTGATAGGACGAAGTAGGAAAACACCGGACGTGATGAGATCCACCTCAGTCCGCAGACTGCGAGACAAAAACCATAGATCTGTCCTTGAGCCCAGACCCCTGCGGTCACCATCGAGACTAGCACATTGGTTCCGAAGATGAAGCAAAGGCTCAAGGTGGCAGCCCATGTCTTACGGAGGTGCATTTTCACTCCCAGCTCATAGAGCGAGAACAGAGCCAGAACGGCAAAAAGATATTGAAGCAAGTAAGATGGAGTGGCGTTGCCAAAGAGAAGAACTAGCGGAACTTCAATGAGAGAAGGAGTTGGCGGAAAGCTATTGAAGGAGCGGCCTTCGAATGCGGCGATCTCTAAATAGGACGGGGCTTGGTCGAGATCCACTCGGCCATGAAGCCAGGACTGGGCCTGCCGCGTGTGCTGATCGAATGGATTGTGGTCCATCAGCGACGTGTATGGTTTTTGAATCGTAAGTGCCGATAGCCAGAGCAAAAACGACACTGTTAGAAGGAGAAAATAGGGTAAAAACCGTAAGGTGATGAGTCGATGATCGACCCCGCCCATTGAAATCGAAGAATCCATTTGCGTGGCCTCTGCATATTCTAGGAAAAGTTAAACTCTGAACTAATCAACATTTACTTCGCTCAATACGAAGAAAGCCCCAGGGACAAAGCAATCTTTGGGCCATCTAAATATCTATCAACTTCCTTCAATGAGTAGGGTAAAAAACTGACTTTCACATATTCCTATATAACTATATTATTTGCGTTCTAGTTAAGAAGCTCTGAAACCCTTCCCGAAGCTGTAGCCTGGCCCTCTGTAAAAAATTTGCGACGGAACTCCTATTTTACATATAATCCGAGGAACGCATATTCATAATATTGATAACCAACGAAATCAAAACTCAGCTTAGAAGATCCATATTTATTGGTGAATGAAGTACTAAAGAGATTCTCAGCACTGCTCAGAGAGTTTGCGGCCAGCCAATCCCCCATAAATCCTCCGCTTCCTGCATTGAAAGCAGCTCCTTCAGAACTGAATATGGGGTAAAATTCCAGAGGGATCCCTGTATTGAGGAAGTCTTGAATTCTACCCTGACAATAGCCGAAGGCAGTCGTCGGACTTTTGACGTAACAATGAATATATAAACGGTCTACGTTTTGGGCAATATTCATCGCTGCAGTTGCTTCCGAGGTATTAGGATCTCGATTCAGCCAACCCAAATAAATGGAAAGCTTTACGGCCTGACTATTGTTTTTAATATCTAAGGATCGGATGTATTTTAGCGTCGATATGAGGGAATTAAAGGCATGAGTAATGTTTGAGGAACCAGCGTTCCAGAATTCATTCTCTACAGTGACCCCATCGAATTTTCCGGAATTTTGTCCCTGGTATCTTTTAATTGTATCAAAGTCACTGTTTTGACTTCCAACTGCATTCATTTCTACCACGCCACAATCTCTAGCGGCCTGGATAAATGAAGATAGACTGCCACTCAGAGAAGCTGATGGCAGAATTGAGTGCAGATCATAGAAAGTTAACGAATCAAACTGATTTTTAACTATGAAAGTTAGAAGCTGATTTTGCTTAGCCGTACTACTAAGAATATTTTGATAAGGCGCTGTAAGCGGCATGCTTCCTATAGAAGTCGCAAGCGGGCTAAAGTACATCCCTCTGTGCACGGCACGAGGAGCAACTGATTGTCCGTTTAAAACTCTGCAGGCAGAAACAGGAGCCGAATTAAGCTGTTCATTTTGCAGGTTAACAGTCACACCAGATGGAATACTTTGAAACACGACTGCCCACAGGAAATTCGTATTCAGACCGCTGAACTGAGTAAATGGAATAGTAAAAGTTTGGTATCCCGTCGTGAGATTTAGACTCACTGGGTGATTACTCCACGTCGCGCCGCAACCTATTTTATCCTGTAAACCGATTTGAATGGTCACGTTACTACTTGCCTTGGCTGTAAATGAGATGCCGCTGTAAGCGGACTCGTTTGCACATGTTCCCTTCGGAACAGTGCTGTACCAGTAGCCTCCGGTAGCACCATGCAATGTTAATGTATTCGCCGCAATGGAAGCGTTCAGTGTTCTATCGTCACTATGTATTCCACCGACATTATCAAGCCCGCCTACGGGAGTAGAAAAATTA
Organism: Bdellovibrionia bacterium; assembly: GCA_039916675.1. Lineage (GTDB taxonomy): Bacteria > Bdellovibrionota > UBA1018 > UBA1018 > UBA1018 > JBDSKY01. The sequence continues at coordinate 2,551 of JBDSKY010000352.1, read as the reverse complement.
TCAAAGACAAGACTCGGAGTATTCGCAGAGATGGGCTCCGCCAGCCCACCATCATCGCCGTAGCTACTTTCTGTTTCGTCACTCCATCCTGCAGCAGTGGCAGAGTTTAGCAGGCCAAAGGACATTATAGTCGTAGACAAAGTTAGGGAAAGGATCGTTCGCAATACAAACTTTTTCATCAGGATATAGCCTCTCAAAAGAAAGCGATCAATTAACAAAACACGGGAGGACATCGAGCAAGAAATATGCCACGTAGTGGATTATCAAAGAACCGGAAAATCAAAGTCTCACTTCTGAAGCCAAATAGGGATGCTATCCAGTACGCCTGACCATCCCCAGTTATTCAAAAGAGGCTTAAAACTTTCGGGAGTATAAATCCTACTTTCAGAATATTCTGAAAAAATTAAATATGAATAACTTACTAATAATTGAATTAACTTATAACTCGAACGCGATCGGATTCGCCGAGAACAGAAAAAGACTTATCTATATACCCTTGCGCACCACCTCTATCATCAATTCGACATCGTTTCGATGGGGAATTACACGCCTCACGGAGGTGGAATTTCTACAGGAATGAGAAGAGCAATGAATAACCAGTCATTGATAGGCGATATGAAATCGGTATTCCAGTGGGTTGCGATAAAACGGAAGAAAAAGTTTCACATCTACAACGAATATCAATCTACTAAAACTTGCTCAAACTCGTCGGTAGTCATGGAGTCATAAAACTAGACGAACGTGTTTGGAAGTGTGAATGTGGATGCGGAGGTATTCATCTCCGTGATCACAATTCAGCAGTGAATGGTCTTGCTAAGACCTACTGCGACCTTGGATCTAACCTAAGTATTGTTCCACACAAACTCAATAGTGTCCTGCTCGGACCTTCAGGAAAGCAGATCGATGGCGATACAAGTCTTCAATCTAAGCTGAGCTGGAGTACTCTTCGACTTGATGGATTAGGAGTTAAGAAATTAACTCCGGGATTCATTGACGTAACTAACTGCAATGTTGTTAAGAAAAATCGAGAGAAATTAAAGAATGACCAAGAGGTCAAAACCTATGTCTAGATTTGTCTAGATTTAGGAGAGCGGCTCCAATATTGACACTTTAACGCTTTTTAAGTGGGCGTAAATAATTTTTCCAAATTTCGGGAGACGTACTCCTGTTTTTGATATAAAATCAGGAGTATGTTTCCTAGATTGCTTAAGCCTATAAAACAACAGAGCTTTTTCTTGCTTGGGCCCCGAGGGACCGGCAAATCCACATGGGTTGGCGAGCATTATCCAACGGCCTTGAAAATAGACCTCTTGAATGAATCAGTGTTTCAGGAATTTCTTCGTAATCCCTCTAGTCTTGAAGCCGTAGTGGAAGGTCAGAAATCCCAAACTATTATTATTGACGAGGTGCAGAGATTACCCGAACTTCTCAATGAAGTTCATCGGATGCTTGAATCTAAAAAAACCGGCGTCAATCGAAAGTATCAATTTATTCTTACCGGTTCAAGCGCACGTAAATTGAGGAAGTCAGGAGTGAACCTCTTAGCTGGTCGCGCCTGGAGCAAGAGATTTTTTCCCTTAACTGCTGTGGAATTAGGTGATCGATTCAATTTGCTCCAATCGCTCAAATTTGGCCATTTACCTGAAGTTTACTCATCTCCTGATCCAAAGTCCTACCTCAAGAGTTATGTGGGAACTTATCTGCGAGAGGAAATTATTCAAGAGGCGGTGGTTCGTAATCTTTCCAGCTTCACAAAGTTCCTGGAAAGCGCGGCATTCTCGCAGGGAGGTGTGGTGAGCCTGCAATCCATTGCCAGGGACTGTGGAGTGGATGCTAAAACCGTAAGTTCTTATTTTACCGTCTTAGAAGATTTACTCATAGGCTACAGAGTTCCGGTTTTTCAGAAAAAAACAAAACGGGAACTTACGACTCATCCCAAATTTTATTATTTCGACGTAGGAGTCTATCGAACCTTGCGACGACAAGGCCCTCTAGATTCAGCCGATGAAATCGAAGGTGCATCAGTGGAATCCCTTGTATTTCAGGAATTGAATGCAACCATTACCCAGCTGGATTTCAACTACGATATTTCGTTTTACCGAACCCGGGACAAAAAAGAAGTCGACTTCATTCTTTACGGGGAGTCGGGATTTAAAGCAATTGAGGTTAAAAAATCAGATCGTTATAGAAATTCAGATTTAGATTCGCTTCTCATATTTCTTGATGAATTTCCCCAAGCTTCAGCATACCTATTTTACGGAGGTGAAAGAAGGTTAAAGGTATCGGGTATTGATATTATCCCTCTTCAAGAAGCGCTACCAATCCTGCCTGAGCTGCTCAGATAAAGTATTTTTTAAAGGTAAAGTTTTTGGGGATCCAATTTTTCTCTGAGTAGTCCCAAGATCTTCTCTTGGGGAGTTCCAGGTCTAGTGACGAAGTCGCATTTCTCTACAAAACTTTTCGGAGACATTCTCATGATAACTAAGAGTCGTTTCGAGTGAACTGGGATTTCACAGGCGCCCCCGCTGGCCGGCAGGCGGATGGCAGGATT
>JBDSKY010000351.1:0-2832 GCA_039916675.1 Bdellovibrionia bacterium | reverse complement strand
GGGCTTTTTGTGCTCCCCTCAGTAAAGGATACGAGTCTTAATTGAAGTGGGAAGTCCTTCTATCGCCGTTTTCATTTCTAGTGAAAGACTTCGATCCGTATCCAGAACTAGGTAACCGATTTCTTCGTTGGTAGATAAGGTTTGGGCCCGAATATTTACTCCTAGGTCAGAAATGATTCGGTTAATTTCCTTTAGGACCCCCGGAACGTTTTTGTGAATATTTAATATTCGATGACTCTCTTCAGTAGGAGGTAGGTCCACCGCAGGAAAATTGACCACACCTGAAGTCGCTCCCGAATTTACAAAACGAATAAGAGCAGCTGGTACTTCAGTCCCGATATTTGCTTGTGCCTCTTCAGTTGCACCGCCGATGTGGGGGGTAAGAAAGACATTGGGCAGTCCCTGAAGATCGCTTACAAAAGAGCTTGAATTACCTTCTGGCTCTTCTGGATAAACATCAATCGCAGCGCCTGCAATATGGCCAGACGTAACTGCAGCAGCAAGCGCTGGGATGTCTACGACAGTTCCACGGCTTGCATTGATGAGGTATGATTTTGGTTTCATTACCTTTAACTTTGTAGCATCGATCATTTTATGAGTTTGTGTTGTAGCCGGTACGTGGAGTGTAACGAAATCACTGTCACGTAATAGTTCTGAGAGAGTATTGCAACCTTTCGCATTTCCAAGAGGGAGCTTCGACACAATATCGTAATAAAGAACCCGCATACCGAGGGATTCTGCCAAAGTGGAAACCTGAGATCCAATGTGGCCATAGCCTATGATTCCTAAAGTTTTGCCACGAACTTCAAAGCAGCCAGATGATATTTTCTTCCACACCTGACTATGCATCTCGATATTTCGCTGCCCGAGTTGTCTAGAAAGCAGGATCACTTCGGCAATTGCCATTTCAGCAACGCTTCTAGTATTCCCAAAAGGTGCGTTAAATACTGGAATACCTAGTAGTTTAGCAGCTTCAAGATCCACCTGGTTTGTTCCGATGCAAAAGCAGCCAACTGTTAATAGTCTTTTGCCTTCTGCTAATACTTCGGCGGTAACTCTTGTTTTGCTTCGGATTCCCAAGACATGTACATCCCTAATCTTTTCTTTCAGTTGCTCCGGGTTGAGTGCTAAGCTGAGGGTCTCGACCTGAAAGCCTTCTCCCTGGAAGGCATCAAAAGCGAGGGGATGTATATTTTCCAACAAAAGGACTTTAATCTGATCTTTAGGGAAAGAAGTTCTGCTCATGGGGGCGATAATAGCTACAATATGGTGCCGAAGTACAGAGGAGATGAAGAAGATTGGTTAGACAACGAAGATCTCGCGGGCGCACGTGCGCCTGAAGCCAGGGCAAAGCAAGGTCCTTCAGCTCGTTCGACGAGCCTTCCCAATAAAGATGCCAACGCTACCGTGGCCGAGGTTTTTCCTAATCAGTGCCGTGTCAAATTTGATCAGGATGGTCCTCTACCGGGAAAGGATTTGCTTTGTACTTATCGTCGCGCTGAAGTGGTTTCAAAGTCAAAGGCTGAGGTGCGCGAAAGAACTCCGGTTGCAGTCGGAGACCGGGTTTTGGCGGTTAAAGCTAAATCTGAGAGCTTAACCAAAGGAGTGCAACAAGGCGGCGTAATCGAAGGGATCTGCGCAAGGAAGAATTGTATTTCCCGTCCCGCTCCGGGTCGTGATGGAACACGCGTCCAGCATGTATTGGCCGCGAATATAGATCTTTTAGTGATAGTGGCTTCGGCGGACCGACCTAAGTTTTCTCCGGGATTGATAGATCGATTTTTAGTAGCTGCTGAATCAGAAGACGTGCCAGTACTTATTTGCGTTACAAAAACCGACCTAATAAATCAGACTCAGAAAGAATGGGAAATCTATCAAGAGTTAGGTTATCCGGTTCTTGAAGTGAGTTCGGTAAAGCAGACTGGAATTCTCGAGATTGAAAATTTCGTGCGTGGGAAAACTGTCGTTTTTTGCGGGCAATCTGGTGTTGGAAAGACTTCACTTCTGCGGCAGTTGTTGGGCACCGATATTGGAAAAGTTGGAAGTGTGAGTGAAAGTACCGGTAAGGGAAAACACACCACTACAGGAGCAATTCTCTTGGGTGGACCCCACAGCTCCAAGTGGATTGATACTCCGGGAGTGAAAGAATTCGGCTTAGCCAATGTAACTCCCGAAAAATTGGCAGGATTTTTTTCAGAAATGGCAACGCTCCGCTGTAAGCAAGCTCAGTGTCTACATCTGGATGAAGCAGGTTGTAAGGCCAAGGATCTCCCTCGATACGGAAGTTACCGTCGAATTCTTGAATCACTCATTGCAGGAGAAGGATAGTTCCTACCGATCAAAAATTTCTTTAGCGATGATCAAGCGCTGAATTTGGCTCGTTCCTTCGTAAATTTGATAAATTTTGGCGTCTCTCATCAATTTTTCGACAGGATACTCTTCCGAATATCCGTACCCGCCTAAAACTTGTACAGCATCCGTGGTCACTCTCATGACCATGTCGGCGGCGAAAGCTTTGGCAAAGGCCGCGAATTTGGTGTTTCGTTCGCCTTTGTCGATGGTCCAGGCTGCCTTGTAAACCAACATTCTGGCGGCTTCGATGTCTTTTGCCATATCAGCAATCATAAAGCTTACTGCTTGAAAGTTGGAAATCGACTGTCCAAATGCTTTTCGTGTTTTGGCGTAGTTAACGGCTTCGTCCATAGCTCTGCGAGCTAATCCCACCGCTCCGGCTGCTACTGCGGGCCGGGTATGATCGAAGGCACTCATGGCGATTTTAAACCCGTCGCCTTCTTTTCCTAATCTATATTTTTCCGGAACCTTGACATCTTC